>CBKZPU010000029.1:0-38704 GCA_966696705.1 uncultured Verrucomicrobiaceae bacterium
TGACCTTCGCTCCCCCCGTCGAAAGCGGCTGTCAGGTGCTCTGCACCGTTCCCATGACGGGGCAGGAGGATGAGGACGAAGGGCGTTGTCCAATCGTATGAGAGATCGGGCTTGCGCGCGACGATGATGTCAATGAACCGGCCCGGCCCCCGCCAACCGGCCCTTTAATAGGCAACAAGGACTGCCGGAACCGGTGCCACGACAGTGGGGAGGGACGACGCAGTCACCGGTTCCGGGGGGAGGAAAGCGGGGGCATGGGCTGACTGGGTTACGCCTTCCTTTCTCGCAATATTCCGCGATTCCTGCCATTGGCTTGCTTGGTCATCGCCGATTGCCGCCGGCTGCCGGCGTGCCTTACGGGAATCTCGTACAGGTGATCACTCGCCCGCCGTGCCGAGCAGGGTGCCGGACTCCGCCCAGCGGATAGCATAGCGGGTCAGCTCGGTGGCGTCGGAAATGCCGAGCTTTTCGCGGATGTGGGCCCGGTGGGCGTCCACCGTGCGGCAACTGATGCCGAGCTCGCGGGCGATGTCCTGGTTGCCCTTGCCGGCACCGATCAGCTCGAACACCTCGATCTCCCGGTCGGTCAGGCGCTTCAGCGGGAAGCTCGGCTTTTGGCTGCCAGGTTTCGCCGACAGCGCCTGGAGGAAATGGCTCGTCACCGCGGCGCTGGCGAAAACCCCACCGGCAAGCACGGTTCGGATGGCGCCGATCAAGTGGTCGGCGGCCGCTTCCTTCATAATGTAGCCGCACGCGCCGGCCGCGAGTGCCCGCTCGGCGTAGATCATCTCGTCGTGCATCGAAAGCACCAGCACCGGTAGTTCGGGGCGCGTCGCCCGCAGGTCTTTGATCAGATCCAAGCCACTGCGACCGGGCAGGGTGAGATCGGTCAGCACCAGATCCGGCGACTGGCTCTCCACCAGCCGGAGCGCCTCCGGCAAGGTCCCGGCCGCCCCGCACACGGTGAAGTCGCGCTCCCGCCGGATGGCCGCGATCAATCCGTCCCGCAGCAGCGGATGATCATCGACGACAACGATTCGTTTCATCTGGATCGGACGCCAAGGTCGGAAGTCGTGGCGGCCGGTGCAATTCAATTTCACGAGCTTGCCCGGCTTTTATCGAAGGGGGGCATATCCTGCTGATAGTCTGAAGATGTTGGTATGAAATAGGAGTCGATGGTCCCATCGGGCTGATGATGTGTCTGGGGTAAGGGGATGGCGGCACGGTGAGCTGTTTCGCGGGAGAGGCGCATTTGACGAGGTTTCGCTCCCCTCGGGAATGGGGATGGGGAGGATGCATCGCGTAATGGAATCGCGTACGTCGCGGCTGCGTTCAACCGGTGGAGAGCTTGGGTGGAATGGCGAATAGCTGCCGGATGAGATGAGGGCATGATGCATATTCGTTATGAAGACCGATCAAGTCATGTCCCTCCTCGATTCGATTTTGAATTCCCGACCCTTTGGCGACCAGAGGGGTAACGGCGCGACATCTATTCCCCGGGCTGCCGGGTCGACCAGCGAATCGCGCCGTTGCCCGGTGTCCGGGGGCGCCTTTCGCTGCGCCTGGGTGCCGGTGCTCGCCGGCTGCGCCGTGCTGGGAACCGCTCTGGCGGAGGTGGAGGTCACCACCATCTTCGACGAGAACAACGGCAGCCTCAATCCCGCCTTGGGCACCGGCACCTCGCTGCGCGAAGCCGTGGTCCACGCGCCGGCCGGTTCGACCATCGTGTTCGCGCCGGCGGTGTACGGCCAGACCATTACGCTGATCTCCGGCCAGCTTTTGATCACCAAAAATCTCGTGATCGACGCGAGCACCTCGCCGACCGGCGTCACCGTCTCCGGCAACGAGAACTCCCGCGTCTTTGACATCCAGCCGGGCACGACGCTGTCGATGCGCGCCGTCCATGTCATCGACGGCGCGGTCTCCGGCGACGGAGGCGGGATCCGCAATGCCGGAACGCTGGCCCTACAGGAGTGCGAACTCGCCTCGAACGAAGCGGGCGACGGCGGCGGGGCCATCGAAAACACCGGCACGCTTTCGCTCACGGCCTGCACGCTGGTGGCCAACTCGGCCAGTGTCGGCGGGGGCGCCATCGAGCATGCCTCCGGCGTGCTGACCTTGACCAACTGCACCCTGACCGCGAACTCCGCGCAATGGGGCGGCGGCATCGATGGCGATGGCACCAGCACCATCCGCCTGTATTCCTGCACCGTCACCGGCAACCAGGCCAGCGATAAGGGCGGCGGCATCGAGGAGACCACCGGGACCCTCTTGTTAGAGAACAGCATCGTCGCGGGCAACACCGCCCCGAACTCCGGTCCGGACATCAAGGCGAGCTCGATCAGCACCCAACTCGGGGTGAACCTGATTTCCAGCACCAACGGCTTCAGCGGCGGCTTTTCGGGCATCGTGGCCTCTCCGCAACTCGAGGCGCTGGGCGACTACGGCGGCCGCACGTGGACGATGCCTCCGAAAGAGGGCTCGCCGGCGATCGATGCCGGCGGGACCACCGCGCTGCTGGTCGATCAACGCGGGCTGCCGCGGGTGGTCGGACCGGCCGTCGACATCGGTGCGGTGGAGGTCCAGCCGACGCTGGTGGTGACCAACGATGACGACGCCGGGCCGGGCTCGCTGCGCGACACCGTGGCCATCGCTCCGCCGAATGCCCTGATCACCTTCGCGCCTTCGCTGGATGATGCCACCATCCTCCTCACCGGCGGCGCGGTGGCGCTCGACAAGTCGCTCACGCTCGACGCTTCGGAACGGCTCAATCTGGCCGTGTCCGCCAACAACGCCTCCGGCATTTTCACCGTGAATGCCGGCACCGTGGTGCGCGTGGTGGGACTGGGCACCCGTGAAGGCGGCGGACAGTATGGGGGCGCGGTCCACAATGCCGGTAACCTGACCCTCGAGCGCTGCCCGGTGTGGAACAGTCAATCCTATCAGGGGGGGGCGATTTTCAATGCCGCCGGCGCGGTGCTGGAGGTGACCGATTGCGAACTGACGGGAAACTTCGCCTACTTCGGCGGGTCGATCCACAACGCGGGTACGGCGGTCCTCGCCCGCGTCGTGGTGGACGACAGTTTCTCCGAGGAAGAGGGCGGCGCCGTGTGGAACGACGGGAGTTTGACCGCCGACGAGTCGGTCTTCAGCCGCGGCACCGCCTACTTTTTCGGCGGGGCGATCTACAGCACCGGAGCCCTGTCGCTGACCCGTTGCGCCGTGACCGGCAATTGGGCTGCCGACAGCGGCGGCGGCATTTACGGGCACGGGACGCTCAACGCCTGCTCCATTTCCGGGAACAGCTGCATCGGCTCGGGCGGCGGTCTCTCCGGCACCTTCTCGCTCACCAATTGCACGGTGGCGGGAAATGACGCGGTCTTCGAAGGCGGTGGCATCGCCCACTTCAGCGGAAGCTCGCAAGTCGTTTCGTGCACCATCGCCGGCAATCACTCGGATCTCGAGGGCGGCGGCATCTACACGACCTTGCCCGGGCAGCTGACCTTGGTGAACTCGATCGTCGCGGGAAATTCGGCGCCACTTGGCCCCGACTTTTCCGGCACGATCACCACCCAAGGCGGCGTCAACCTGCTCTCCAGCACCGCGGGCCTGACCGGCGGGTTCGCCGGCATTGTCGCCGACCCGTTGCTTGGACCACTGGCGATCAACGGCGGCCCGACCCTGACCATGCTGCCGCAACCCGGCTCGCCGGCGATCGATGCCGGCGGCCCGACCGCGCTCGTCTTCGACCAGCGCGGCCTCGCCCGGGTGGTCGGGGCGAAGGTGGACATTGGTGCCGTGGAGACCGGCAATGCCATCCCGACCATCATCGTGAACACGTCCTTTGACGAGACCGACGGGATTGGCTTCGGCGACATCTCGCTGCGGGATGCCATGACCGACGGGGCGCCGGGAACCACCATCCATTTTGCGCCCGCCTTGGCCGGCCAGACGATCACCCTCACCGCCGGGCCGCTGGTGGTGGCCAAGAACCTGGTGATCGATGCCAGCCCGTTGGCCGGGGTGCTGACGATCACCGGGAGTGCTGGTCCCGCCTTCGACATCGGAGCCGCCCGCAGCGCCCTGCTCAAGGGGCTCACGATCGCCGACATCATCTGGGACGAATTCGACGAGGACTTCGGCGGAAATGGCGCCGCCATCCGGAACTTGGCGGGATACCTCGAAGTCCAAGGCTGCACCCTCGCCGACAACGTGGCGACCAACGGCGGGGCCGTGTACAACCACGGCTCGCTCGCGATGACCGATTGCACGATCATCGGCAACGAGTCGACCAACGATGGCGGTGCCATACTTAACCGCGGCTCCGCGCGCCTGACCCGCTGCCAGGTCGTCGGCAATGGCAGTTCGGGGAACGCCGGCGCGATCCACAATCTGGAATTCCTTGTCCTGTCGGAGTGCACCGTTTCTGGCAGCTTCTCCAATGTCGAAGGGGGCGGGCTGCTCAATGAATTGGTCGCCGTGATCGAACGCTGCACCTTTTCGGGCAACACGTCCGAGGCCGGAATCGGTGGCGGGGTCTCCAACCACGGGAGCCTCACAGTGACAAACAGCACGTTCACCGGCAACGAGGCCCAGGAAGGCATTGGCGGAGGGATTCGCAATTCCGGCACCTTGAGCGTCATCTCCTGCACCATCTCCGGCAACCATGCGGGGGACGAGGGCGGCGGGATCATCACCTTCGCTCCCGGGCAGCTGACCTTGGAAAACTCGATCATCGCCGGCAACACGGCCGGCGACGACGGGCCCGATCTTCTGGGGGCCATCCTCAGCCAGCTCGGCGTCAACCTGCTCGGCTCCACCGAGGGCGTCACCGTGCCGTTCACCGGCATCGTCGCCGATCCGCTGCTGGCCCCGCTCTCCGACAACGGCGGCCCGACCTTGACGATGCTGCCGCAGCCGGGCTCCCCGGCCATTGATGCCGGCGGGCCGACGTCGCTGACCGTGGACCAGCGCGGCTTCCCCCGCGTCCAGGGGGGCACGCTGGACATCGGCTCGGTGGAAATCACCGCCGCGAGCCCCGGATTGGTGGTGAACACCACGGTTGACGAAAACAACGGTTCCGCGGTCGGCAACGTCTCGCTCCGCGAGGCGATCGCCGAATCGCCGCCGGGATCGGTCATCACGTTCGCGCCCTCCGTCAATGCCCAGGTCATCCTGCTGACCGCCGGCACACTGGTGATCGGCAAGGATCTGACCATCGACGCCTCGTCGCTCTTGGCCGTGCTCGGAGTGTCGGGAAACAGCAGGTTCCGCGTTTTCGACATTGCGCCCGGGAGCACGGTCTCGATGCGCCACCTTTCCATCGTGGATGGCCGCGTCACGAGCGACGGCGGCGGGATTCGGAATGCCGGCCACCTGACGCTGACCGACTGCGAAGTGTTCGGCTGCTCGACCGGAGACGACGGCGCCGGCATCTACAATTCCGGCTCGCTGGTCCTGAAGGATTCGCGCGTGACCGACAACATCGCCGCCGACAGTGGCGGTGGCATCGCCTCGCAAGGCCCCGTTTCACTCCTGTCATGCGTGGTTTCCTCCAACAATGCCGACAACGGCGGCGGGATCTACAACGACGGGGCGGTCCTCACGATCGAGGACTGCACGCTTGGCGGCAATACCGTGGACAATTCGCCCGGCGGCGGTGCCATCGACAATGACGGTGGCGAGGTGGCGATCACCCGCAGCACCCTCGCCGGCAATTCCTCGGTCACCGGCGGTGGCGCCATAGAGAATGACGGCCCCCTGACGATTCTCGCCTGCACCCTTTCCGGGAACACGGCGGCGGTCGGCGGCGGGGCGATCGAGCACACCGCCGGGGTCCTTGAGATCACCTCCAGCACCCTGGCCGAAAACTCGGCGAAGTGGGGCGGCGCCATCGACGGCGACGGCACCAGCACGATCCGCCTGAACTGCTGCACCGTCTCCGCCAACCACGCCAGCGACAAGGGCGGCGGCATCGAGGAGACCACCGGCACGCTGGTGCTCGAAAACACCATTGTCGGCGGCAACACGGCCGTGAGCTCCGGTCCCGATCTCAAGGCCACCTCCATCAATCAGCAGCTCGGCGTGAACCTGATCTCGTCGACCAACGGGCTGGGCGGCAGCTTCGCCGGCATCGTGGCCGCACCGATGCTCTCGGCTCTTGCCAACTGGGGCGGTCCGACCGAGACCATGGTTCCGCTGACCGGCTCGCCGGCGATCGATGCGGGTGAGCCCACCCCCTTGACGGTGGACCAGCGCGGCTTGCCGCGGCTCGACGGCGGGTGGGTGGACATCGGCGCGGTGGAAGTCCAGAACTACCTGCTGGTGACCACCGCGGGAGACTCCGGGGCGGGATCGCTGCGCACCATTGTCGGGCTGGCCCGGTCCGGTTCCACCATTCCTTTCGCGGCCTTCCTGGACGGCGAAACCATTGCGCTGACGAGCGAGCCCATCGTCTTCGGCAAGGATCTCACGATCGATGCGTCGATGCTCCCGAATGGCGTGATCTTCACCGGCACCGCGGCGCGGGCCTTCGGCGTCACGGACGGCAGCGAAGTGGCCATGAAACGGCTCACGATCACCGGGTTCGTCTCGCCGGAAAACGACGGTGCGGCGATCCACAATGCCGGCCAGCTCGAGCTCGTGGGCTGCACCTTGACCGGGAACTACGGCGAGGATGGCGGAGCCATCCACAACGCGGATGGCGGATGGCTCGCCATGACGGAGTGCACGGTCACGGACAATGAGGCCCAAGGCGATGGCGGCGGTCTCTTCAACGAAGGCGAGGCCGAGCTGGTCGACTGCCTCGTCTCTGGAAACGGGACTTTCGGCAATGGGGCGGGCATTGCCAACACGGGACTGCTCACGCTCACGACCTCCACCTTCTCGCTGGGCTTCGCGAATACCTCCGGCGGCGGATTGTTCAATGATGTGGCAGGCTCCGCCTATCTGGACCGCTGCGAATTCTCGGAGAACGTGGCCGAGAGCGGCTACGGCGGGGGGCTTTTGAACGCGGGGTACCTCTATGCTGCGGACTCCGCGATCGATGACAACGAAGTATGGACGGATGGCGAGGGCGGCGGGATCCTGAACACCGTCGTCGGGGAGCTCGAGTTGGTCGCGTGTAGCGTCTCCGGCAATCATGCCGGGCTCCAGGGCGGCGGCATTGCCAACGACTTCTACCTGCTGATGTATCAATGCACCGTGGCCGGAAATACCTGCGACGGGGACGGCGGTGGCATGCATGCCGAAGGAATCGGCTTCACCCTTCTCAATAGCTGTACCGTCTCGGGGAACACGGCGGAGGAAAATGGCGGCGGCCTTTACCACCTGAGCGGCGATATGGTCATCATCAACTCCACGATCGCCGCGAATGAAGCCGCGGATGACTCGGGCGGCGGGATACGAAGCGACGACGGGACTCTGGAGCTGGTTTCCTGCACCATCGCGGGCAACCAGGCGGCGAACGAAGGCGGAGGCGCCTATGCAGCCACGGGTGCCGAGCTGAGTATGGAAAACACCATCATCGCCGGCAACGTGGCCTTGGTCCTCGGGCCGGATCTCCGTGGTGCGATCACCAGCGAAAGCGGGGTTAACTTGCTCGGCTCCACCGCCGGGGTCACCAGCGTCTTCGCCGGCATCGTGGGCAATCCGCTGTTAGGACCGCTCACCGACAACGGCGGCCCGACCCTGACGATGCTGCCGCAAGCGGGCTCGCCTGCGATCAATTCTGGCGGTGCCACCGCGCTGACCGTGGATCAGCGCGGCTTCACCCGCGTGGTCGGCGGCACGGTGGACATCGGCTCGGTCGAAACCGGCAACCCGATTCCTCCCTGAACGCCGGCGTCGGAGGTCGGGCGGCGGGTTCCTTGGATCCGCCGCCCGGCGGCTCGCAGGCGCCTACACCTTTTCGAAGACCCCCGTCGAATCGCCGATTCGCTGGGCTTTCGCGCCCATGCGGTCGAGCAGCGAGAGATAAAGATTGGTCATCGGCGTTCCGTTGGGAGCCTCGATCAGACGGCCGGGCTTGAGCGTGTTGTTCCCTTTGCCTGCAAGCAATACGGGAAGGTCATCATGATTGTGCCGGTTGCCATCGGCGATGCCGCCGCCATACACGATCATCGAGTGATCGAGCAACGAGCCTTCGCCATCCGGCGTGTCGCGCATCTTCTTCAGGAAATAGGCGAGTTGCTCGACATAGAAGCGGTCGATCTTGCCGATGTTCTCGAGCGTCTGCGGATTGCTGCGATGGTGGGATAGCTCGTGGTGCGCGGAGTGGACTTCGATCTCGGGGAAGGTCCGGTTCGAGCCATCGTGCGCGAGCAGGAAGGTGGAGATACGCGTGGTGTCGGTCTGGAAGGCAAGGTGCATCAGGTCGAACATCATCCGCATGTGCTCGCCATAGGTTTCTGGCACGCCATTGGGTCGCTTGTCCTCGGGCACCTCGGTGCGGAACTTCTCCGCGCGGACGATCCGCTGTTCCACGTCGCGCACGGCAGTGAGGTATTCGTCCATCTTGCCGCGGTCGGTGGAGCCGAGGCGGGACTGGAGCCGCTTGGCGTCCGCCATCACGAAGTCGAGGATGCTCTTGCGATAGGCGCGGCGGCGGGCGTCTTCTTTCTCGTTGCCGGAGCCGAACATCTTCTCGAAGACCAGCCGCGGATCGCGCTCTGCCGGAGCTGGGGTGGAGTCGTTGATCCAGGAGAGATTGAACTGGTAGGCGCAGGAGTAACCGGAATCGCAATTGCCGGAGCTGCGCGCCGGATCGGTGGATAGCTCCAACGACGGGAGCCGGGTGAGATGGCCGACCTGTCGCGCGGCGATCTGATCGATCGACTCGCCGAGCTGGATATCCGCCCCCGCGGTCTTGCGTGCCTGGCAGCCAGTCAGGAAAGTAGCATTGGCGCGGGCATGGTCGCCAGCGCCATCGCCATTGGCGAAGGCCTTGTCGTGATCGAGTCCGCGCAGGACGGAGAAGTGTTCGCGCAGTTCCGCGAGGGGCTCGAGGGTTTTCGAGATCGCGTAGTCCTTGCCGCTGCCGGTGGGCCGCCAGAGGTCGAGGTTCACGCCGTTCGGGATATAGATGAAGGCCATCCGTGTCGGCGAGCCGGCCTTCGCCACCGTTTGGGCCAGCGAGGGAAAGGCGGGGACAGCCAGGGTGGCGGCGATGCTCTTGAGAAATGTGCGTCGCTGGATCATGGCGGTGGAGAATTTGAGCTAAGGAATTTGAAATTCGGGTTCCAAGATGGAGGCGGTCAGGAATCGCCGCGGCGATACTGGAAGGGAACGGAATCGATCACCGCGCGCAGCATCGCGCGCGAGCTGCCATGGGCGGCTTCGGTGTCGGCCACGATCTTGTCGAGGGCCGGCTTGTCGTACCAGTCCAGCCCGCGACCGAGCGCGTAGGTGAGGAGCTTCGAAGCGACCGAGCGATGGAAGTCCGGGCGGTGGTCTTCGACGAGTGCCTTGCGGAGTTCATCGACGCCGTGGATCTTCCGGCCGTCGGCGAGTTCGCCCGAGGCGTCGATGGGCTTGCCGTTCTCGTGATCACGCCAAGCACCGGTGGCATCGAAGTTCTCCAAGCCGAAGCCGATGGGGTCCATCAGGGCATGGCAGGATGCGCAGGAGGGATCTTCGCGATGCTTCTCCAGTTGCTCGCGCAGACTGCGTTGGTCGCCGTGGCGGGCCGGCGGCTCAAGCTGCGGCACATTCGGCGGCGGCGGGGGAGGGGCGGTGTCGAGCAGGTTTTCGAGCACGTATTTCCCGCGCAGCACCGGCGAAGTACGAAGGGGATAGGAGGTCAACAGGTGGAACGATCCTTGGCCAAGGAGGCCGCGACGGCGGCTGTCCTTGAGCTCGACCTTGCGGAACTCGCCGCCTTTCACATCCGGAATCCCGTAGTGGCGGGCGAGGTCTTCATTGACGAAGGTGAAGTCCGCATCGAGCAGCGTGGCCATCGGGAGATCCTCGCGGATCACGTGGGAGAAAAGCATCTCGGTTTCCCGCCGCATTGCTTCACGCAGTCGTGGATTGAAGCCGGGGAACGCACGCTTGGCGGGCTGCGACGACGGCAGGTCGCGCAGACGCAGCCACTGGCCGGTGAAGTTCGAAACGAATTGCCGCGAGCGCTTGTCCGCGATCATGCGGTCGATCTCGCCGGTCAGGTTCCTTCGCAATTCGCCGCGGCTGGCCAGCTCCATCAGCCGCGGGTCCGGCATGCTGCTCCAGAAGAAATACGACAGCCGCGTGGCCAGCGCGTGCTCATCGATGGGGTGGATCTTCTTCGCGTTGTCAGGCTCCGGCTGCGGCTCCTCGCGGTAGAGGAAAGAAGGCGAAACCAGCATCGCCTCCAAGGCCAACCGGACCCCGTGTTCGACCCCTTGGTCCTTCGCCAACGAGACGAGTTCGAGATAGCGCGCGACTTCGCCGTCGCGAGTCGGACGGCGGAAGGCCTTCCGTGCAAACTGGTTCAGCACGCTGAGCGCATAGGCTCGATCGTTCTCGCCGGACTTCCGCTCGGCGAAGATCCGGCGGTGGCTTTCCGGCTTCGGCAGCGGCGGGCCATCGAGCGGCCCTGTGATCGTGATCGAGTTCACCATCAGGTTGCGGTCGCGGCGCGAGCGGTCGGGATGGTTCTCGTCATAAAAGTCGTTCGTGAATGCGACCCCGATGGAAATCGGCTGCTTCGCCTCGATGCGGATTTCGTGGGAGTAGTCCTTCGGCCGGTCCATCGGGGCATCGACCTTCCACTCGTGGAAATTCTTGCCCTCGACGTGCAGTTCCATGGCCGGCGGTCCGTCGCCACCGGGCGTGCCACAAGCCTTCACCGTCACGAGGTATTTCCCCGGCCGCAGCGGACGATAGACCGTCTCCGCGATCCCGGCCTTGAACAGGTAGTGGCCTTCTTCCGAGCGCTGGCCGTTGCCCTTCAGGTCGCGGCCGTTGGTCTTCGTCTCGGTCGGTGGCATCGAGCCAGGCTTCACTGCCTTGTCGAGGGCCATGCGGGCGGCTTCCAGATAGCGCTCGAGGTGTGCCGGGGACAGCGTGAGCACATCCCCGATGTTGTCGAAGCCATAGCCGGAGTCATCCGGCGGAATCAGGTCCATGACGTTCACCTCGACTCCTAGCAGATCGCGAAGCGTGTTCTGATATTCGACGCGATTCAGACGCCGCAGGGTCACCCGGCCGGGATCCGGGTGCTTCGGATCGACCGGGAACACGGCGTCATCGATCCAAGCGAGCAGCTTCTCCCGCTCGGCAGCTGTTGGTTGCTCCTCATCGAGCGGCGGCATCAAGCGGTGCTTGAGATGATCGCGGATGCGCTTCCAGACCTCGCGGTTTTGCTGCATCTCCGCGATCGAGTCGAAGCGGTCGAGGGCTAGCTCGCCCTTCTTGATCCCGTCGCCGTGGCAGTCGTGGCAGTAGGTTTCAAAGAGCGGCAGAGCTTCGTTCTTCCACCGGCTTTCGACTGTCGTCTGGGCACGCGCGGAGCCGCCGGCGATGGCAGTCATCACGGCGGCTCGAATCAGAAGGGAACGGGCTTTTCCAGACACAAGCATGCGACCCGGTCTCCTACGGTCGCTTCCGCGCCAAATTCACAGGAAATTACGGATTAGCGCACGATTGCCGGGATTGAGCGGGCCGCGGTGTGCACGCCGGGAATCCATTTCCGGACGGTCGGAGCGACGCCGCTGGCGCAACGGATTTCTTGCTAACAGACTGAGTGAAAGACCTTGTCGCGGGGAAATCGCGGGTCAGAATCGAGCAAGCCGGACCTCCCAACCGCTGATGACCTCCGACGAAAACCCCTCGCGGATTCCCGTGCCCAAGCGCACGATGAATTTTATCGCACGCAGTGGAACTCCCCATGCCAATCGCGGCCATCGAGGAAGCCACTCTCAATCCGGTGGTGGCCGGCGGCGGCGGCGGGGAGAACGCACGCCGCGTTCCAGAGTTCATGCCCGGAAAGAGTGGGTGGTCGCGGCCTTGATGGGGGGCGTCTTGCTTGCGGCAGTCCTCGGCCTTTGGTTGATCGGGCGCACGCACTCGGCTGGGGGCAAGAAAGAGACCGGTGCGGTGGAGCGCGTGGAATCGTCCGCGCCTCGGGAGAAGTGGCATGGCCCGGTTCCTTCCGTCATTGCGGAGCGCTTCATGAAGGCGAAGAGCCATAAGGAGCGCTTGGAGCTGGTCAGGCATCCGGAGCAAGTCGGGCCCGCGATGGAGGCCTTTTTCAGAGACGGCCCCGGTGCCACCGAGCAAGTCAAAGGATTCCACCCGGTGGCAAGCAGCCCATCCGGCGACTTGGTTTTCGAGTCGTACCATGTGGAGATGGCCAATGCTCCGATGCGCTTGTTGAGCGTTCTGGTGGATCCTCGGGGAGCGAAGGTTGATTTCGAGTGCTATGCCCGTTCCGGCTCAGTAGCCTGGGCAGACTTGCTCACCGGGAATGTCACAGAAGCCGCTGAAGTCCGCGTGATGCTCGAGGCCGGCGGCTATTACCTTCACGAGTTTGGCGATGAGCAGAAGTGGCTTCATTTCAAAGCCACCTCCCCCGACTTTTCAGAGACGCTCGATTTCTATCTCGACCGCCAGAACCCCTCGGTCCGCGACATCCGGGAATTGGGGGCGCGTGCGTTTTTTGCGACCCTTTCGATCCGCGCGGTGAACGGCAGCGAGAAGCGCCGTCAGTTCGAGATCACGGCAGTGAAGGCGCTCAATTGGGTGGAACCTGACTAGACGCGCTTAACACGCGAACTCTTCCAGCCGCCCCGCGATCGCGGCCGGCACGACGGCGGTTACCAGAATGTCGTTGTCCTCGTAGTCGGTGGAGAGGACCTTCGCGTCGCGGTGAAGCATACCCATCAGGTCCGCGCGCCGCTGCGGGATCCGGTAGCGGCGGCGGCGCACCCGGTCGGCGAGCACCTCGGAGCACTTCTGCAAAAGCTCGTCCATGCCCCAACCGGTGGCCGCGGAAATCTTCAAGGCGTCGGGGAACAGTCGCTTCAACTCGGCCAAGCGATCCGGATCGGACACCAGATCGATCTTGTTGAGCACGGTAAGGGTGGTCTTGTCCACCGCGCCGAGTTCACCCAGGACGTGCAGCGTCGTTTCATGGAAGCGCTCAATCTCCGGTGAGGTGGCATCCAGCACATGGATCAGGAAATCCGCCAGCACGGCTTCCTCCAGCGTGGCCTTGAAGGCCTCGACCAGCCGGTGTGGCAGATTGCGGACGAAGCCGACTGTATCGGTGATCAACAGGGGCTGGCCGTCGGGTAGCTCGATCTTCCTCGTGGTCGTGTCGAGCGTGGCGAACAGCATGTCTTTCGCCATGACCTCGGAGCCGCTGAGCTGGTTGAGGAGAGTCGATTTGCCGGCGTTGGTGTAGCCGACGATCGCGGCGTGGGGTGTCTCCATCCGCTCGCGCTCCTTGCGCTGCGTTGCCCGCTGCTTGCGGACCTCATCCAATTCCCGCCGCGCCCGGTCGATGCGGACATGAGCCATCCGCCGGTCCACCTCGATCTGCTTTTCACCCATGCCGCGGGCGGCACCGCCACCTTGGCCGCCGCCCGATCCGCCTTCGCGGTCAAGGTGTCCCCACATCCTGGCCATCCGGGGCAGCGCATACTGCATGCGCGCGAGTTCTACCTGGAGTCGTGCCTCCTTGGTTTGGGCGCGCTGGGCGAAGATATCGAGAATGACCTCCTCCCGGTCGATCACACACAGATCTGCCGCCCTCTCCCATTCGCGCTGCTGGGAGGGGGCGAGCTGGTTGTCGAAAACGATGCAGTCGCATTGGTGGGCCTTGGCCAGTTCGACGATTTCGGCCGCCTTGCCGGTGCCGCAGAGGAACTTCTTGTGCATCTCGCGGCTGCGAGCGAGCACCTTCTCGACCACCCCGATCCCGAGCGTGGACACCAGTTCGCCGAGCTCTTCCAACAGGGCCTCGGACTCCTCTTCCTCGCGTGGATCGAAATACAGGCGCACCAGGAGCGCGCGCTCGACCATCTGGGGTTTCTCGCGGACTTCAAACATTCCGCCGGGAGCTTGGCATCGACACTCCGGCCCTGCGAGGGGGAAAACGCGCCACGGTAAAACACAACGCCCGTCGTTCCGGGGAACGACGGGCGCCGCGGGGTTTTGGACGGAGATTCAGCTTACAGCGCCGACTTCAGGGAATTGAATTGCGACTTCAGCTTGCCGAGTTCCTTTTCGGCCCTGGCGATCTGATCGTGAAGTGCCTGCAGCTTCGACAGCTTCTTGCCGATAGGGCCGGCGACGGACGCGGCGCCGGACGCGCTGACGGTGCCACCGCCGATGCCGGAGCGGATCCAGCTCGAGATGGTAAGTGGCGAAATCTTGAACTTCTTCGAAGCGGCGCTTTGGCCGCCGCGACCCTTCTCCGCGTTCACCTTGTCAACGAAAGCGATGATCTCGGCTTTTTCCTTGGTGGTGTAACGACGGCCTTTGGCGGCATTGACGTTGGAGTTGCTCATGACTCCGAAGGGTTAAACTCGGTGCTGACTGCTCGCAAGACGAATCTGAAACTAGAACTCAAAAAGTTCATATATTCGTAAATTTACTACGTGATTCGGGATGACGACACTCCCAAAATCGGACATGAAGCGGCGAGGTCCCGTTAGATGCTCCAAAGGCGCTGCTGCATTCGTCCTGCCGCGACGCGGTTACAGCACCGTCGCGGCCCTTGATACAGCCCGATTCCGGCGTCCAAGCGGAGTTTTGTCCCACGAAGGTGGGATACTTTCCTCCGCGGAGGGCGGCGTGGGAGAGGGGGCGCTCCCGGCCACACAAGGGTGCCAATCTAACAAGGCGAAAGGGCCGGTCTAACAAACTTGGCGACCGTTCCGCGAGTTGTTGTCGGCGGGGTCGGAACCCGGTTGTGGACTCAGAGTGGACCGGTGGAAGCGGCGGGTAACTTAATACTCTCAAAATCGGACATGCTCGTGATCCAAGCATCTGCCCCATCTTGCACGGGCTTGCGCGCGGCCACGCCGCCGAAGCCGATGAAGAGATCCACTTCCGGTTTCGCCTCGAGATCGGAGACCCCGTCGCCGACCATGACGACGGCTTCGGGAAGGATGGCGCGCTTCCACTCGCGAATCACCTCCGGCTTGCCGCCGTTGCGAGTGGTGGGATAGCCCTCGCCATATCCGGCATAGCTGCCGTCTTCATGGAAATGGAGGGGCACCGCCTCCACGTGCTCGACGCCCAAGGCGTCTGCCAGCGGACGGATCAAGGGAGCGAAGCCGCCGGACAAGATGACCGGTGTCCAGCCCTCGGACTTCAGCCGGGCAATGACTTCCGGCACGCCGGGGACGATGGTGTCGAGATAGAGCCGCGCAACGGCATCGGCGGTCGCGCGATCAGGCTGGATGATCTCCATACGGCGGCCAAAGACCTCGCCGATCGGCACCTCGCCATTCATCGCCTGGTGGGTCAGATGCTCCACCATCTGAAAGACTTCCGGTCCGCGGGCCCGGCCGAGTTCGTCGATGCCCTCGATCGAAGACAACGTGGAGTCGCAGTCGAAGAAGATCAATTTGCCGCGCCTGCGGGTGGGTGGGAGGATTTCGACGATCGTGCCGGGTTCCACACGGTCATGGAGGTCGATGATGTCGGCGTTTGAAAGCCGGATGCACCCACAACTCGCCGGGGTGCCGAGCCTTTCTTCCTGATTGGTCCCGTGGAAGTAGATGAAGCGGTCGAAGGTGTTGGCGCTTTCAGGCTGGAGGCCGCTGAGGCGGAGAATCCGGGTGAGGACCAGATCCTGGTTACAGTCGTCGCCGGGCTGCCAATGGCCGACGGGCCGGCGGCTCTTGAAGATGGTGCCGGCGGGTTCGCCATCGCCGATTTTTTGGGCGATCACGAAACGGCCTGTGGGCGTGCGATGGCTGCCTTCGGTGAAGCCGACTCCCTTCGCAGCCGTCGAAACGATGTATTCGCGTTCCAGTTCGGTGCCGCGGTAGAGGCGCAGCCGTTGGTCATCGATGGAAACTTCGAGGCGCAGGTCGTTCATGGCGGAGCTTGCAGGGCGATGAGGGAGTTCTTTCCCCCGAGGGCGGAGGCGAGTTTGAAAACCGTGGCCGCCGGGGAAAGTGCAGGGGACGTCATGGTCAGCCCGGCGGGGCAAGTCAGGTGGGGCAACGGCTGAGGCAGCCGGTTCCCGCGAAGGAAGGCGGCCAAGATCACCGTCTCCAGCAATCCACCGCCGCCGATGCCGTGACCGCTGTAAGGCTTGAGCGGGCAAAGGACGGTTCCTTCACCCAACGCGGCGAGGATCGCGGCGGGCTCCAAGGTGGCGTGGGAGGCCGTGCCACTGGCATGCGGACACAGCGCGGCGGGCCGGTCGAATTTTCCGAGGGCTTGCCTTAACAGCCCGACCACCGCCGGGGCTCCCGCGGGCATGCCGATCGCGTCGGCAGCGTCGGCATTGGCAAGGTAGCCGGAAAGCATTGGTGCACCCGGCTGCGATCCGCGTTCCAAGGCGACGGCCGCGGCGGCCTCCGCCGGCAGGATGCCGGTGGTGTCCGGCGAGTAGGGATCATTGACGCCGTTTTTCGAAAGGATCCCGGTGGCGGCGTAGCTATCCAAAAGGCTCGGCGAAAGCGGCAGATCGACGGCAACGACCAGCGCCCGGTCGGCCAGTCCGGCCGAAAGCCACAGCGCGGCCATGCCGAGCGCGTCGAGCCCCGCGGCGCAGCCGCTGGCCTGGACCTGCCACGGTCCGCGGATGCCGAGTTCGATGCTCACCGCGGCGGCGGGTTCGCTGTGGAGCGAGTTGCTGGCCGCCATGAGCGGAAAGGCGCGGCGCTCGGGCCACGGATCGATCCACCCCGCCGCGGTGCCCCGGCTGGTACCGAGAAAAAGCGCGGTGCTTTCCAATTCGGCGGTCGTCCAACCGGCCTCGGCGCTGGCCTGTCTCGCGACATGCAATGCGGCCATGCTGGCAGGGGCCCATTTGCGGTTGAGCAGCAGCTTCCGCGGCTCGATCCACGAGGCGGGCAGGTCGCGGTGCGGGCTGTCCTTTCCTAACAAACCTGCCAGGGGCCGGAAGCAAGTGTGGCCTGCGTCCACCGCGGAAACGTGCCGCGTCACGTCGTCGCCGAGCCCCGACAGGGCTCCGAGTCCGGTGATTGCTAGCGGCGTGTCGATGCGAGGGACTAGCGCCGCAGGATCGCCGATGCCAAGGAAATTGGGCGGCGGCGTCTGTCAGAAACTCGGTCGTTCGACCGCGGGCGGCGCCTGAGGAACCAGTTTCTGAAGCTCGGCGGGCAAGCGGGGACCGATCTCCGCCGGAATGGAAGGGCTGTCCGGCTGAATCTTGCCGTTGAGGATGGACGGTCCGTTGCTGACGCCGGCGGAGCCACGGCTGATGTGATACGAAAGCTTGTTGTCGCCGTTGAAGAACCAAAGGCGATCGGGAGACTCGACGAAAATGAACCACGAAGTGCTGCCCGGTGCCAAAGGCATGGAGTTCCCATATCCTCCGCTGCTCCGGCCGCCGGGCCGGTATTCGGTCCGTCGAAGATTCCAGGTCAGGTCCTTCGGGCCGGGCGTGACCGTCAGTTCGCGGGTGATGGTCGCATCCGCATGGGTGAAGGTCCCGCCAGAGGAAATGAAAGTCCCGGCGACCAGTGTGTTTGGAACCGCGGGGCGATGGCTCGTGACCGAATGCTTGCGACAGGCGGAAACGGCAAGCACCGAAAGGACCAGCAGGAGGAGTCGCATCAAAGCATCTCTTCCACGAACTTCTGCTTGTTGAACAGCGCGAACTGCTCCGGCTCCTCGCCGGTGCCGAGGAAGCGCGGGGCGATGCCGAGTTGGTCGTGGATGGCCACGGCCACGCCGCCCTTTCCGGAACCGTCCATTTTCGTGACGATCAGGCCGTCGAGCGGGCTGGCCTTGTGAAATTCCTTCGCCTGCTGCAGCGCGTTCGCACCGGTGGTGGCGTCGACCACCAGCAGCGTGAGGTGCGGAGCGGTCTCGTCGTTCTTGGCGAGGGTCCGTTTGATCTTGGAAAGCTCCTCCATCAGGTTGTGGCGGGTGTGGAGGCGGCCGGCGGTGTCGCAGATCAGGTATTTTGAGCCGTCGGCGATGGCTTTCTGGTGGGCATTGAAGCAGACCGAGGAGGGGTCGGCGTTCGGCTGGCCTTTGACCACCGGGATGTTCAGCCGCTGGCCCCAGCGCTCGAGCTGCTCCACGGCGGCGGCGCGGAAGGTGTCGGCAGCGGCGAGTACGGTCGGCTGGCCGCGGCGCTGCAGCCAGTGGGCGAGCTTGGCGCAGGAGGTCGTCTTGCCGACGCCATTGATGCCCACTACGAGGAAAACGAAGGGCTTGCCGTCCATCCGCGGCAGCAGCGGCGGGGAATCCGGCGGCAGGCGGTTCCCGACATGGCGGCGGGCGGACTCGATCACGTCCTCGGCGGAGACCTGGCGGCCGAGGTTTTTGAGCTCGTCCACGATCGTCATGGCGAGCTTCGGCCCGAGGTCGGCGGCGACAAGGTCGGCCTCGAGTTCGTCCCAGTCGATCTCCGCCTTGTTCGAGAGCTTGTTGTAGAGGGATTTGAAGAAGCCGGCCATGGAAAGTCGGGGCGGCTTCTAGCGGGCGGGGCGGGGCGGGGCAAGCGCGGCGCGTTTTTGCAGTTGAATGCAGCCGGTGCATCGGGGATGAATCCCTTCGCCCCGTCACAAGACGCGGTTTTTCAATCATATGGCGCAAGGAGGATTCAGACGAGGTGGTGGCGGTGGCCGTCGCGGGAGCCGCAATGCCCCGCGGGCACGCAAACTTGGACCGGACGGCGAAGAAAAGTCCGTGGAGGTCGAAGGCACGATCACCTCGGTTCTCGCCGGCACGCAGTTCCGCGTGCAGCTCCAGAGCGGCCACGAGGTGCTCGCCCACATTTCCGGGAAAATGCGCAAGCGCTTCATCCGCCTCGTCGTCGGTGACAAGGTGAAGATGGAAATGTCTCCCTACGACGTGACCAAGGCGCGGATCACGTTCCGTCTCGGCTGATTGCCGGGGCAGCTTGCGTTACCGGACGAAGTCGTCCTTGGTGTAGAGCTTCCGGTCCGGCCCGGCGCTGCGGAGTTCCATCTTCGTGCCGCTGAGCTGGTGGAAGAACCACGGGGTGCCCCACGGGTCGCAGAGTTCTCCACTGGCGTTGACCGACGAGCCCCCGGGGGTGTCCAGCTTGAGCTGTTTCAAATTGTCGCCGCGGAGGGCGGCGGTGATTTCGGCGTTGGTGCCGACCGGGTTGCCACCCAAGGCGACGGCGTAGTCGCGGAGCACGAACTCCACGTTGTCGATGGCGTCGCGGACGCGTTGGAGCTCTTCCGGCGTGAGCGCTGAAATATCCGGTCCCGGAGGCGGTGGCGCGACGGGCGTGACCGCCGGGCCGGAGTTCTCGTCCCTTTCCTCCGCCTCGCCAAGGGGCGGAAGTGCTTTCTCCGCGGTCGAAGGAGCGAGAGGCGCGGGTGGATCCTGCGATTCCCAAGGCCGCCACAGGACGAAGATCAGGAGCAGCAGAGCGATGGCGGTGGCGATCAGGACTTTCATCGGGAAGCTAGGGCGGCTCTCGCGGATCAGGCCCGCATGAAGCCGAGATCCGGAACCGCAAAACGGCCGAGATTCGGGAAGACGACCGGCAGGTGCGTCGCATCGACGCCGAACCACTTGGCCAGCGTGGCGCTGTATTCATCCACGCTGGTGGTGGGAATCCAGCGGCCGGTGCTGGTGTCGTCGGGGCCATTGACTTGGAGCACCGGGAAGGTCCCGTAGGTGCGGCGGCCGAGCACCGCTCCGTTGGAGTCGCCCGAGCCGCCGAATACCAAGTGGTGCCCGCCCCAGCCGTGGTCGCTGCCTTGGCCGTTGGTCGGGAAGGTGCGGCCGAAGTCGGAGGCGGTGAAGCCGGTGACGCTATTGACCAGCGACGGGCTGCCATAGTCCGCGTGCGCGGCGATCTGCTCGATCGCACTCTGGAAGGCGGCGATCGATTCGCTCAGCTCATTGAGCAAATTGGCGTGCGAGCCGGTCAGCGGGTCATCGGCCACGCCAACTTGCGAAGTATGGGTGTCGTAGCCTCCCACCGAGACGAAGAAGATCTGTCGCTTGATGTTGAGGGCCGCACGACCGGCAATGATACGGGCCACCATTTTCAACTGGTTGCCGAGCGAGACGTTCGGGAACGGAATGGTCCAGGGAAAGTTGGCCGTTGGCGAGATGGCCGCGGTGAGCTGCGTGCCCGCGACGATGGCGTTGTCGATGATGTTGCCAAAGGCATCCGCCTGCAGGTTCGACTGGGGCAGTTGGGCGAGGCTCCGCACCACGCCTTCGCGGGGCGTGTTTGGTCCAGCTCCGGCCAAGGCGATGGCACCACTGGTGGAAACGTGGTATTGCTGCACGCTGGCCCCGACTTCGAAGGTATTCGCGCCCGCGATGCTGGTGCAGAGCGCGATCTTGGCGCGTTCGACCGGATCGGAGAGCAGCTCGTTTTGATAGGGGTGCAGCAAGTCGGCGATGCGACCACCCCAGCCGGTGCGCGGCGGTTGATCAGGCAGCGAGGTCTGCCAATGAGTCACCTGATCGGAGTGGGAAAACAACTGTGGCGGCAGCGCGATGAGTTTCTTCTGGTACTGCGTGCGCGTGGTAGGGAAGAGCAGGGGGCCGACGTTGAAGAGCACCGCCAGCTTGCCGGCTTGGAAGAGATTCGCGAGTTCCGGACAGGACGGATGGAAGCCGTAGTCATTGCCGTCGTCATTGACCGGATCCACGGGCACCAGCATCGATTCCGGGATGGTGAGGTTTTGCCGGATGGCGGCGTAGTTGGCGTGGGCCGCGCCGCGCGGGACGATCAGGTTGTTCGAGTCGTTGCCGCCGCTGAGGAAGATGCAGACCAGCGCCTTGTAATCGGGAAAGGAGGAGTCTCCCCCTTGGGCGAGGGCGGAATTGATCAGCCGGAAATCCCGGATGGTGCTGGAGATGGCGATGGACCCGAGGGCGGCGCAGCCGGCGGTGCGGAAGAACTCTCGGCGGGTGCGCAGGAGACGGGCGCGATCCTCTTCGATGGTGGACATGGTCGTTTCAGCGTTGGATCGCGTGCTCGGGAGACACGGCGATGAAGTAGATGATGGATCGGACGCGGTTGCGCCGTTCGGCGTCGGTGGGAGTGGTCGCGTTGTAGGCGATGTTGCCGGTGTTGGAGACGAAGTTGTAGATCGCGTCCTCCATGCCGGTGCTCATTTGTCCGGCCATCAGGATCTTCGACAGTTCCTGGATCAGGGCGCGCAGGTTGGCGGTGTCGGTCCAGAATCCGGTGGCGCTGGGGCGCGCACCCATCCACGGCGAGAAGTCCATCATGATGTCGTGGGCACCCGTCCTGAAGCTGTTGAGGCCATTGGTGTAAGTGCTCGATGACGTGGTGCTGCTGGCGTGCGAGTAGATCCCTCCGAAGAGGAAGTTCGCCTGACGGATGACATTGGTGTCGGAGCTGATCTGGAACTCCGGCGTCACCAAGCCATTGGCAGAGAGGACGCCGGGGAACTGGTAGTCGGGTTCGAAGAAGTTGAATACCGTGGGGGCCCGCAGCGGAGTCTGGCCGAGGTCGGTGTCAGTGCTGCCGACATTCCAGTCGGAGTAGCCCGAAACGGCGGTGCCGCTGCGATCGAGCACCGGCGCCAGCGGCGCGGCGTGGGCGATGCCAGAGCGACCCGTGAGCAGCGACTGAACGCCGCTGTCCGGCGTGAGAGTCACGCGGCGAGGCTCGGCCGGATCGACCGTCTCGATGGTGTAGATGCCCGCTGGCGGCGCGGTCGTCTGGCCAGTGACAGGATCGAAGGTCAAGCTGAGCTTTTCGCCGACACCGAGCCCGGTTTGGGTGCCAAAGGTGACGGTGAGGGTGGTGATGCCATTGGTCACATTCTGCGTGTAGCCGCCGGTCAGCCAAGCGGTGTCGCAAGTGCCGCTGCGGCTGGCGACGTCCGGCGCGGTGACGGTGAAGCTGGTGTTCGAGACGTCCGTGACCACCTGATAGACTCCGCTTGCCGGTGCGTCCGGGGTGCCGGTGCGGAAGCGCAGATAGACGGATTCTCCCGCATCGAAGGAATGATTCGATGGCGTCGTGACGGTGATGGTGCTGTCGGTTTGGGTCCAGTCGCAGCGGAAGACATCCTTGGTCCGCACCGTGAAGGCGGTGGTGGTCGGCGGGAAGGTCGAGCTGAGTGAATAGGTGCCGTCGGTGGCGGGCACTCCCGCGCTGGAGAATCCGAGCAGCACACTCTGGCGGGAGGCCATCCGGTGAAGGAGGGGCGAGGTATCGACAGTGATGAGGCCGCCGTCCTGGTTGAAATTTCCGGTGAAGGTGTTGTTGGCGGGCCGGAAGGCGCGGCTGAGCTGGGTGACGCGGATCAACGGTTCGCGCTGTTTCCCATAGCCCGGCGCGCTGGACGCGACCAGTGAGCGGGCCTCGTAGTCGAGGAGGATCGCCTTGATCACCGCTTGCAAGTCGCCGCGGACGCCGGAGCCATTGTCGTTGAACTTGCTGACGACCCGGTAGATGTAGCCGCGGCTGGGGGTGGAGGTGACCAGCCGCTGGATGAGCTGGCGGCACAGGAAGGGTCCGAAGTTGGGATGATGGAAGATCTGGTCGTGGACCGCATCGAGCTCCTGTCCGGCCAAGGCCTGGAACTCGGGATTGTTGTAGATGACCGCGGCGTTGTGGTTGCCGTACGGATCGAGCGGCGCGCCATTGAGCGTGGAGATGCCGGGCAGCACCACGTTGTTGAGCAGGCGCTTTCTTCCGGTGAAGTGGCGGACCGGCACCTCGCGCATCGGCTCCGTCCAGTTCGACGAGGCGTTCAGCGCGGTCCGGTAGTCGCCGGTGTAATGATAGTCCCAGCCAGTGAAGACGTGGGCGTAGCCGATGATGGCTTCCTGATCATAGACCGGGATTGGCACGCCATGGGAATTCAGGATCAGCGAGCCATCCGGATGAAAGCGGTAGAGGCCGAGCGAGAAGAGCTGCAGGATCTCGCGGGCGTAGTTTTCATTCGGGATGCGACCTTTGCTCAGATCCGGCTTTTCGTTCCGCAGCATGTCCAGATAGCGACCCATCGCGGGATGCAAGGTCACCGCCTCTAACAAATCACGGGCATTCCCGAACGCGTGCTCGAGCAGCGTGTCGTAGTAACTGGAAAGCGCGTTGGCCCGGTCGTCGAGCGGACCGTTCTCCGACACCACCATGATTTCGCTCAGGGCGAAGGCGATCCGCTGGCGGAGCTGGTCGTCGGCTTGGATCGAGTTCTTCCACCATGAATTGAAGGTGAGCGAGCCGGTGTAGGTCGGGCTCTCCGGCGCGGTGACATTGCGGAATTGCTCGACGTAGGGCAAATGGCTCGTCACCGGCTTGGCGAACTGTTCGTCGATCCACGCTTCGAAGGAGGCTTTCCCTTGCAGATCGCTGATGTCCACGGCGTTCGCGCCGAAGGTCGCTTGCTGGAGGAAGCGTGCGGCGGCGTTCGCATTCGTGTGCGCGGCGGCGGACTCGCTGGTCCAATCCGGTGGCGCGGGCGGCGGCGTGAAGGTCGCCGAGCCATTCAGCGGACGGAAGTAGCCCTTGATTTCGCCCGACGGGTAGTTGACCGAGTGGACATTCAGAAAGGCGTGTTGGGAAATCCCGTCGGCGATCTCTTCCGCCGAGAGCGTGCCCACGGCGGTGATGTGCCAGACGTAGGAGCCGTCCGCCAGGATCTCGACGCCCGGTTCATCGAGGTCGAAGACGATGTTCGACGTGGACGCCAACCGGTCGTCGTGCACGTGCATCGCGAAGAACGCGGAGCCGAGGTTGCCGAACACCGGCTTCACCCAAGCGGTGGTCTTGTCGGTGGAAAGCAGCAGCGTGCAGGAGCCATAGGCATTCGTAACCGCGCCGCTCTGCGGGGTCAGTGCGGTGAAGTACAGCGTGCCATCCGGCGAGCTACCGAGCGCGACGTCCTCAAAACGGGTCAACAGATAACCGGGAATGACCTCCGTGATGCCATTGTCGGGCCGCGTCCAACTCAGGGAAAGGTGGTCGGATCCGCTACCCTCCTTGTGGAGGATTTCCAGGAAGTAGCGTTGCCCGGCTTCAAGGCGAAGCAGTGGCGACTCGGCCACTCCGGGGGCGGTGAGTTCCGCGCGTTTCCACGAGTTGACCGGCTCTTCGTCATCCGACAGCGAGAACACCGCCGCCTCGTCGGAGCTCAGCGAGAAGCGGTAGTCGCCGCTGACCGGGGCCGTCACGAAGCCGCGAATCCGGGCGCCATAGTCATCGCCACTGTCAGCTGGAGTGGTGAGCGAGGTCAGAGGGGTCGTGGAATCCGGAGCTTGGCTCACCGGAATGGCTCCCACGGTGTTGCCGGGCACATCGGTCCACAGCTCGCGGGTAATGGCCCCGCTGGTTTCGATCACGTTCAGGGTCAGGAAGGCCGATCCCGACCCGTGCGCATTGGACGCGGTAAGCGTGACCTTCCACGTGCCGGCTTCGGTCGGCGTCCCGGTGATCAGCCCCGAGGGGCTCAGCGAAAAGCCGGCGGGCAGGTTCGCCGCGGCATACGAGGTCGGCGTCGCGCTCGCCTGAATCTGGTAGCTGAAGCCCGGCGAGCCGACGAAAGCCCACGCCTCAAAGGGGCCGTAGATCCGCGGTGGCGCATTCGGGAACAACCGCGCCTTTGGGATGACCTCCTCGGTACTCTGGCTGGCCGATTTCCAAGAGAGGATGGCCTTGTGGCCGCCGGTGTTATTGTAGTGTTCCAGAACGATCGGGTAGCGCTTGCCGGCTTCGAGTGAAACCACCGCGGAGACCTTGCCCCCGGTTGGCACGACCGGAGGATGCTCCCAATCGTTGTCTAACAGGACGGGCGGGACGGCACCTGTGCCCAGCGGCAGGAGTTGACCGTTGATCCACAGGCGGCACATTTCGTTGCCGTTGGCATAAATCGTGTAGGCCTGCGAATACTCGGGCAGGATCTCGCCTTCCCAACGGCTGGAGAAGTGGTCCGAAGTCGTGCCGTTGATCGTGATAGGACTTCCGGGCCAAGCCGCGATGGCGTTGTCGTAATTCACCGTCTCGTCGATCCGCGTGATGGTGGGAGGCCCCGTGAAGTAGGGAGTATTCGTCGTGGTGTGAGGGTGCTTCCAAAAGCTCGCCAGCAGGCCGGTGCCGTTCGGCTGCACGCCGTCTTGGACCAGCACCACGGCGGGTTCTCCCGCTTCCACTTGATAGGCGGCACCGGGTTGGAGCGAAAGCTCGACCGTCTCGGTGCCTTCCAAGACCGAGTCGGCCACCGGCAGGACCGGCACGTCCGCCTGCGTGGAGGCCAGTGGCAAGGTGACGGTAGTGGGCAGGGGGTCCAGGTCGGAGGCGCTTGCGGTGCCTGCCCTCTGAATGCTCACGACCACCCGGCCGATGCCGCCATGGCGTTTCACGGCGAAGGTCCCGGTCTCGGTCGCCACGCCGGCCAGCGGTTCGGTGGCCTCCGTGTCGATCGCTTCCACGGTGACCATCGGCGGCGTCTGCAAGCCGTGGGTCATCCGCTCCAGATCATTGCTCCCACAACCGCAATTCGGCCCGCAGCCGCAGTCTTCGCCGCAATGGCAGTCATGCTGCTCGTCGGCGTTCGGATTGAAGCCGGCTTGGATCTCCTCCCAATCGGTCAGCCCGTCATTGTCGGTATCGACATCCGCGGTGACGATCCGGAAAAATGCCAGCGGTGGCGCCGGCTTGGGCACGGTGGCCTCATTGGTGGTGCCGGTGCCGGCATGAAGCCCCGGCAAGCTTTGCCATGACCCCGCGTTCTCCGGGGTCTCCGTCATCTGGAGTTGGTAACGCTTGCCGGCTTGCGAGGGCCAACCCAGCACCAGATTCGCGCCATTCACCGCGATGCTCTCGACGGCAAAGACGTCGTCGCCCTTGAAGGGATCGGTGCCGGCCTCACACTCCTGGACGTTGGTGCGGCCATCGCCATCCGGATCGTCCGCAGGCGCGAGGACGGCGGGCCGATACTTGGCCTCCCACACGTCCCCAAGGCCATTGGAATCGAGGTCCAGGTCGGCGCGGGCGGAGGCAAAAAGGCAAACGGCGAACGCGGCAAGGCGAAGCG
Source organism: uncultured Verrucomicrobiaceae bacterium (assembly GCA_966696705.1). GTDB lineage: Bacteria > Verrucomicrobiota > Verrucomicrobiia > Verrucomicrobiales > Akkermansiaceae > Haloferula. The sequence continues at coordinate 26,151 of CBKZPU010000029.1, forward strand.
TCGGATTCATGGCGGCTGGTTGGCGACAAACCGATCCGCGGGGGAACGCTCGCCAAGGACACGGCCGAACGTCGGAAGGTAAGGGATGTTGTCACCAGCCGATGCCAGAAGCCGCCGCATCTGGCGAGTGGAAAAGTTTCCCTTTCCGGAAAATCAGCCCGGTCCGTTGCCGCGCGGGACTCGCCCGGTCCTTCCAAAAAAATCACCCCTCCGGCCTGTCCATACCGGAGGGGTGATCAACACCATGTCGAATCAGAAGCCAATCAATGCGTGGAGATCTGCATCAACCGAACATCGCCATCTTCGCCAATGCCCTTGTGCTTTGCGATTCCGTGATCACGTAGGCGCGGTTGGGTTCACCAACAAGCCGCTCCCGGAGCCAAGGGCACGAAAAAGCCGGACCCTGAGAGGAGCCCGGCTTTTCCACAAAAAGCGGGAAATCAGGCGCGGCTGATGTAGCTGCCGTCTTCGGTCTTGATGATCAGCTTCTCGCCCGGATTGATGAAGAGCGGGACCTGCACCACAAGGCCGGTTTCCATGGTGGCCGACTTGTAGGCGTTGTTGGCGGAGTCGCCCTTCACGCCTTCCGGCGATTCGGCCACGACCATTTCCATCGACGGTGGCAGCTCGATATCGGCGACGAGGCCGTCGGCGAAGAGCAGGGTGTAGGTATTGCCCTCGATCAGGTAGTCGCGGACCGAGTCGATGATGTCGTCGTGTACGGCGACGTCGTCGTAGGTCTCGTTGTGGAGGAAGTGGTAGCCGCTGGAGTCCTTGTAGGAGTATTCGTGCGGGATGCGCTCGAGGAGCACCGAATCCATCGAGTCGTTCGAGGTCAGGCGCAAGTTGGCGACCTTCTTGGTGGCGACGCTGCGGATCGACATCACCACGTAGGACGCCATGCGCGGCGGCGTCTTGAGTTCGTGGGAAATCACGACGCAGACGTCGTTGTTGTGGCGGACGGCGTGTCCTTTGCGGAGGTTGATGACGGGCGTGCTGGCCATGGTGTGGACGGGCGGAATAGGCGGGGAGGGGCCTGCGTGCAAGCGTGGAGTGAGGCGGCGGAACTCCGATGCTCCCCAGGGGCGCGGGAGAGCAAATGCTCCTGAATTCGGAGTCGGAATGAGCGCTCCAATCGTGAGGGTGAATTTTTTTTCTGATGTAAGGCGCGTAGGGTGAGGTGGTTGCGTGTGTCCTTGGTAAACTCGTAGGTTCACGGATTTGCAGGTTCGCGCTACACCACGCGGTTGGATGGCGATCCTTCTCATCCAACTACCCAAGAACCTATGAAACCCAGTTCCCATCGTATCCTCCCCCACACGCTGGTCGTCTGTGCGGCCCCCATCCTGGCCACGCTCTCCGCCGACGCCCATGTCGTATCCACCAACGAGTCCAACGGCACCGGCGCGTGGACCCTTCCTGCCGGGACCAACCTCCTGACCGGCGTCACCCCCTCGCCAGCGACGGTGGTGGGCCATGAGGGTTCCAGCACGGACTGGAGTACCGTGATCGATGGAACCCTTGGCGACACGGGCGGCACGCCGGCCACCAGTTGCACGCCGAACAATGGCAACTCGGTGACATTCCCACTGGACCTCACCGGGCATCCGGCCGGCCGGGATATCACGTCATTTGATTCCTACTGCACCTGGGGCAATAGCGGCCGGGACAACCAGGACTACACGCTCCAGTACTCCACGGTCGCGAACCCCACGACCTTCATCAACATCCACACCGCACGGGTCCAAACCTCCGGCGACCGCTCGACCCACACCCGTCTGACCGACACCACGGGCTTCCTGGCGACCGGTGTCCACTCGATCCGGGTCGTCTTCAACGCGCAGGAAAATGGCTACGTCGGATACCGCGAGTTCGTCCTGCAGGATGCTTCGTCCGTCGTCTGCGTCTCCAACGAGAAGAACAACGACAACGTCTGGATTCTGCCGCCCGGCCCCAATCTTCTCACAGCGCCGGTGACAACGCCGGCCACCCATGAAGGCTCTTCGGGCACTTGGGCGACCACCATCGACGGGAGCGTGGGCGATCACACCTCGCCGGCGACAAGCGTCACTCCCAACAATGGCGATTCGGTGGTGTTTCCCCTCGATCTCACCGGCCATCCGGACGGGCGGAATCTCGTTTCCTTCGACTCGTATGCCGCTTGGAGCGGCGATGGTCGCGATGACCAGCATTATACGCTGGAATACTCCACGGTGGCGGATCCGGCGACTTTCCTCCCGATCACCGCGGTGATTGCCCACAGCGAGTTCGTGAACGGTGCCCGCCGGGCGACCCATTCCCGGATCACCTCCAGCACCGGCACCCTGGCGACGGGAGTCCACTCCCTACGGCTGACGTTCAACGGTCAGGAGAACGGCTACGAGGGCTACCGCGAGTTCATTGCCCGCGACGCCCCGCTGCCGGTGGTCATCACGCATGAGTCCAACAACACGCACCTGTGGACGCTTCCCGTGGGCACGAATCTGCTGAGCAATTCGCTGCCCAAGACGCCTGCCTTCGCCGCCGACTCCAACCACGGCAACGGCGACGTGACGAACTCCGATTGGACCATCCTGACGGACGGCTCGATCGGCTCGTCCGGCGTGCAGTCCAGCAGCGTGGCGCCATTGAACGGCACCTCGGTGATTTTCCCGCTGGATACCTCGGCAAACACCAATGGTTACAACATCACCTCGTTCGACTCTTATTGCACTTGGGCCGACAGCGGACGCGACGATCAAAACTACAAGCTCTCCTACTCCACGGTGGCGGATCCGGAGACGTTCATCCCCGTCCAGATGGTGGAGAACCACACCATCGCTCCGACCAACTCGACCCACACCCGCCTGACCCCTGCTTCCGGCTTCCTCGCCACCGGCGTGGCCGCGGTGAAGATCGATTTCCAGAATCAGGAAAACGGCTACACCGGCTTCCGCGAGTTCATCGCGCTGGGCAGCGCGGTGCCGCTCGCCGGTTCGTTGACGTGGACGGGATTGGACAATGCCAACTGGATCGCCGGCCCCGACAACAACTGGAAGGACGGGACCAGCGGCCTGCAGGCGAACTTCACCAGCCTCGCCCCGCTGACCTTCGACAGCACGGGGGTCAACCGGGACATCACGCTTCCGGCTGACCTGACTGCCGCGGACCTGACTTTCATCAACGACGGCGCCAACGCCTACACCTTCGGCGGAGCGACGCTCACGGTGAGCAACGGGCTGACCCTTTCCGGAGCCGGCAGCGCCGCGTTCAGCAACTCGGTCCAAGCCGGCGCGGTGACGGTTTCGGGAACGGGCAGCCTGACTCTTTCCGGTAGCAACCCCTTGCTGACCGGAACCGCCGCCGTGAGCGATGGCAGCCTGACCTTGGCAAGTGACGATGCCCTGGGCGCCGCGTCACTGGTCCTCAGCGGTGGCACCGCCAGTTTCACCTCGGGCTTGCCGACCGTGAGCGGCGTTTCCGGAACCGGCGGCGCGCTCATGCTGGGCAACTCCGCGACTTCCGCGGACACGGACCTCCAGATCAATGCCGCCACTTCGACGAGCTATGTGGGATCCATCAGCGACGCATCCGCCACGGCGAACGGCAGCCTGACCAAGAGTGGACCGGGAACCCTGACCCTGGGCGGGACGAACTCCTACACCGGGACCACGACCGTGACGGAAGGCACGCTGAAGCTGAACAAGCGCCTCTCGCTCTACAACGGCAACACCGCCGACTGGACCGCGTCGAACATCGTCGTCCTGGCTCCGTCGGAACTCAGCCTGCGGGTGGGGGGATCCGGTGAATTCACCAGTGCCGACGTGGCCGCGCTGGAAACCGGCGGCCTCGAACCTGGATCCGTCCTCAGTCTCGACACCTCAAGCGGGGATTATGAGATATCCAACGCCCTCGGTGGCGCCATGGATCTCCTCAAGGTAGGCGTCAACACGCTGACGCTCTCCGGCAACAACACCTTCACCGGCAGCCTCGCGGTGGGCCAAGGGGCCATCGACGCCGGGAATCTCACGGGTGCCTCGATCTCGGGCGACCTGGTGGTGGGCAACGTCACCTTCGACGCTTGGGCGAACATGCTTGCCGACGACCAGTTTGGTCCAAGCTCGTTGATCCGTTTCAACACCGGCCCGGGCGCGGTGAACGGAAAGCTGCAACTCCGCGGTACCAACCAGACCGTCGCCGGTTTGGAAAGCGGCACCAACAACCGGATCGCGATCATCCAGAACGATGAGACGACCGCGCCGGGCTACGCGGGAGATCCGGGTCCGGCGACCCTGACGATCGATACTCCCGAGGAAACCGCGTTCAGTTTCCACGGGATCATCCGTAACCAAGACGGCGGATCGCTTTCGCTGGTCAAGACCGGTCCCGGAACCCAGGAGATCGTCAACGCGGCAATCCAAAGCCACAGCTACAACGGCCCGACCACGATCAGCGAAGGCACGCTTCGCCTCCGCTTCTCCGGCGTGAACTCCGGATTCGGCTCCGCCGTCACGATCGAAGAGAATGGCGTTTTCAACCTGCATTCGGTGGGAACGGGTTATGACTTCAACCCGATCATCTCGGGGCCAGGGCCAGTGCTGGTGACCGGCGGTTCTCCGGTCGCCGCGACCAACGGTCTCAACTCGTGGACGGGTGGCACGACCGTCGATGGCGGCTTCTTCGCCCTCAAGACCGTCAATGGCAACGATATCGGCCAAGGCGATGGCCCCGGTCAGACCTGTGTGGGCGGAGCCATGGATCCTTCGAACGTGATCAATGTCATCAACGGGGGAACGCTGTCGCTCGACAATGCCGCGCCTCTTGGCAATTCGCCGGTCTTGCCGCAATTCGCGCCGACGGTCCACATCAACGAGGGCTGCAAGCTCTACGGTGGAACCAATACAGTGGCCTTCGTCTCCAATATCACCCTGAACGGCGGCTTGATCGACCTCGCCGATGGTGCGGCCACCGGCGGGTTCAACACCAACCTCGCCCTTGTCGGAACCCTGATTGTTGGCGGCAGCAGCACCGTGCCGTCCATGATCTTCACCTCGGGCATCGGCGACAACGCCAACGCGTCCCTCGGGTCGGTCGGCTTGCCGGGAACCGTGTTCCAAGTGGCTGACGTGACGGGGGATGTCGCGCCCGACCTCACGGTTTCCAGCGTCCTCCGCAACGTCCTCGCGAGCGCCTCTCCGCTGACCAAGACCGGCCCGGGAACGATGATGCTGACGGGAGCCAACACCTACACCGGCGACACCACCGTTTCGGGCGGCGTGCTCGTCGTGAGTGGCAACTCCATCGCCGACACCAACAAGCTGGTGCTCGACGGCGGCAAGCTCGACATCTCGGCTGGTGAAACCGTGGGAACCCTGTTCTTCGGCGGCGTCCAACAGTCCGCCGGGACCTACGGCAGCACCGCGTCGTCCGCGACCTTCCAAGACGACACCCGCTTCTCCGGAACCGGCGTCCTGACCGTCACCACCAATCCGGGCGTGACCTATGAGAGCTGGGCCACGATCATCCCGAATCCCGACGACCGCGACCGCGACGACGATGCGGACGGCGACGGCTTCTCGAACCTCGAGGAATTCCTGTTCGGCACTTCGCCGATCGCTTCCACCGGTTCGCTCGCTCAGATCGAGGACACCGGCTCCGGCCTGATCGTCCGCTGGAACCAGCGTGAGGGCGGCAGCAGCGTGTATGTCCTCCAGGAAAGCACGACCCTCGAGAGCCCTTGGCCAACGAGTACGGCGACCATCACCGACAACCCGGTGCAGGACGTTCCCGACTACATCCGCAAGCAAGCGGTGATCCCGGTCGATGGCGTCCGCAAGTTCGTGCGCGTTGAGGCAACCGAATGATGTTGTAACTACTGCGACTATAGTAGTCGCAACCTGATGACGCGGACTCCCGGGGTGCTCGCCAGCGCTCCGGGAGTCTTTTGTTTCCCTGGGCGGCCAGCACCGGAATGCCGTAGTCCGCCAGAACCCGGTCATCGGCTGCGAGCGCGCGACAGCTCGGGATGGTCGCCCATCTGCGGGTTGCGGAACCTTGGATTGTCGAGGTTCGAGTGATGAACGAGAAAGCCTCTGGATGCATCGGCATCCAGAGGCTTGGAGAGGCTTGCGGCAGGATGCCGCGGCCACGGTCAGCGCGTGGAAGCCGCCTCGTGAGCCTCTTCGGCTTCCTCAAGGGCGGCGCGTTCCTTGGCGATGACCCGGACGAACTTCTTCAGGCTGTTGTCCCAGTCGGCGAGCAGCGCCTTGGCGTGCGGGCTTCCGGTCTTCTCGGCGTGATCGGTGATCAGCTTCTTCAGCTCGGTGATGTCCTGGTCACGGCGCACTGGCAGCGGCACGACCATCTCCGGATTGATGCGCGAGTAGAAGCGACCATCGACGTCATAGACGTAGGCGGTGCCACCGGACATGCCGGCCCCGAAGTTCTTCCCGGTCTTGCCGAGGATGACGGCGGTGCCATTGGTCATGTACTCGCAGCCGTGGTCGCCCACGCCCTCGACCACCGCGGTGGCACCCGAGTTGCGGACGGCGAAGCGTTCGCCGGCGCGGCCGTTGGCGAAGAGGTAGCCGCCAGTGGCACCATACAGCGAGGTGTTGCCGAGGATGGTGTTGGTGGCGGGGTTGAACTTCGCGTCGGGCGATACCTTTACGACGATCTCGCCGGCGGCCATGCCCTTGCCGGTGTAGTCGTTGGCTTCACCGGTCAGCTCGATCTTCACGCCGGAGACGAGGAAGGTGCCGAGCGATTGGCCAGCCGAGCCACGCAGCTTGAGCGTTACGGCGGTGTTGCCATTGAAGCCGCGGTCGCCGTGGATCTCGGCGATGCGGCCGGAGAGGCGGGTACCGATATTGCGGTCGGTGTTGACGATGTCGTAGCTCAGCTCGACCGGTGCGCGGTCGGGCAACACCTTGATCGCCGCGGCGATGCTGTCCGGCGTGGCATCCTTGCCGTATTCGGGCGTGTCCTCGGCGATCTCACCGGTGCCGAGCGCCTTCGCGAGGTCGCGCAGGATCTTCAGGTCGAGCGGCGTCTTGGAAATGCCGTCATTGCGGTCCTGTATGCAGACGCGCGAGATGGACTCGGGCGAGACGCCGTTGTGCTTGGCGAGATCGGGGATGACATCCTTGAGCACCGCACCGAGGTCGATGAGGTTCGCCTTCGGGTGGCCGGGAACGTGGCGCTGCTTGAGGTACTCGGGGCGGCCGATGAGCTCGTCGAGCGTGCGGACGCCGAGCTTGGCCATGATTTCGCGGGCTTCGTGGGCGACGCCGTTGAAGAAGTTGATGACCATTTCCGGCGTGCCCTTGAACTTGGCGCGGAACTTCGGATCGGTGGTGGCGATGCCGACCGGGCAGTTGTTCAAGTGGCACTTGCGGACATAGACGCAGCCCATGGCGATCATCGCGATGGTGCCGAAGTTGAATTCTTCAGCGCCGAGGATCGCGGCGGTGACGATGTCCTTGCCGTTGCGCAGGCCGCCGTCGGTGCGGACGATCACGCGGCTGCGGAGGTTGTTGAGGAGCAGCGTCTGCTGGGCCTCGGAAAGACCGAGCTCCCAGGGCGAGCCGGCGTGCTTCGTCGAGGAAAGCGGTGAGGCGCCGGTGCCACCATCGTGACCGGAGATGAGGATGGTGTCGGCGCTGGCCTTCGCCACACCCGCGGCAACGGTGCCGACGCCGGTTTCGGCGACGAGCTTCACGGTGACGCGAGCGCGCGGGTTCACTTCCTTGAGGTCGTGAATGAGCTGCGCGAGGTCCTCGATACTGTAGATATCGTGGTGCGGCGGCGGCGAGATGAGCTGCACGCCGGGCTGCGTGTGGCGCAGGCGGGCGATGAGCGCATTAACCTTTTGGCCGGGAAGCTGGCCGCCCTCACCGGGCTTGGCTCCCTGCGCCATCTTGATCTCAAGCTCGTCGGCGTTGACGAGGTAGTAGGCCGAGACGCCGAAACGGCCGGATGCGACCTGCTTGATCCACGAGCGGGCAAAGTCGCCATTCGCGTAAGGCTTGTAGCGCACCGGGTCTTCGCCGCCTTCGCCGGAGTCGGACTTGCCGCCGATGCGGTTCATCGCGATCGCCAGCGTTTCGTGGGCCTCGGGCGAAAGCGCGCCGAGCGACATCGCGGCCGTGGTGAAACGGCGGCGGATGCTTTCCACGGACTCCACCTCGTCGATCGGGATCGGGCCGGAAGCGGCGGGGACGAACTCGAACAGGTCCTTGATCGCGACCGGCGTGGTCTCGAGCTGGACCTTCACGTAGTCATCGTAGTCCTCGGCCTTGCCGCTCTTGACGAAGGTGTGGAAGTTCTTGATGACGTCGGTGGTCCACGCGTGGCGCTCGCCCGACTTGCGGAAGCGGTTGTAGCCCGGGTCGCCGAGGTCGAGCGTTTCGCCCGCCGGGACTTGGGTTTCAAAGGCGGCCTTATGGCGGATCAACGACTCTTCCGCGATCTCCGCGAAGCCGATGCCGCCGACCTTCGATTGCACGCCGGTGAAGGCGAAATCGACCACTTCCTTGCCGATGCCGATCGCTTCGAAAATCTGCGCGCCTTGGTAGGAGTTGAGCACCGAGATGCCCATCTTCGACATGATCTTGAGCACGCCCTTTTCGAGCGCCTTGGCGTAGTTGGCCATCGCCTTCTCGGCGCTGATGCCCTCGAACTTGCCCTTGCCGGCATCCGCGGCGACGAGCTGGCGCACCGTGGCGTAACCCAGATACGGGCACACGGCGGTCGCGCCGAATCCGAACGCGCAGGATACCTGGTGCGTGTCGCGGACTTCGCCGGACTCCAGCACGAGCGAGCAACGCATCCGCTTGCGGACGCGGTTAAGGTGATGGTGGATCGTGCCAGTGGCGAGGATGGCCGGGATCGGCACGCGGCTGTTAGACGCGGCGCGGTCCGACAGGATGACGATGCTCACGTCGCGATCGACGGCGGCTTCGACTTCCTTGCAAAGCTCCTCAAGGCGGACCTTGAGGCCGTCCTTGCCGGCGGCCGCGGGCCACGTGATGTCGAGGACCGCGGATGGGAAACCATGCTCGCCGAGGTGCTTCAGGCGATCAACCTGATGCTCGAAGAGAATCGCCGTCTCGAGGTTCACGATGCGGCAGTGCTCGGGGGTTTCCTCCAGCAGGTTGCGCTCCGGGCCGAGGCCGGCGGAAGCGCTCATCACGGCCCACTCGCGGATCGGGTCGATCGGCGGGTTGGTCACCTGGGCGAAGCGCTGCTTGAAGTAAGTGAAGAGCAGGCGCGGATAGGTCGAAAGCACCGCCAGCGGGATGTCGTCGCCCATCGAGAACACGGCTTCCTGCGCGCCCTTGAGCATCGGCGGGAAGACCATGTCGAGCTCCTCCAAGGAAATGCCATGCGCCACCTGTTGGCGCGACAGCTCCAGTGGCGCGAAGTCCTCGGCCGGAGCAAGCGCGTCGGGCGAGCAGAACTTGCGCAGCTCGAGGCGGTTCTCGTCGATCCACTGGCGATACGGCTTCTGCTTGGCGAGTGCTTCCTTGACTTCGCGGTCGTTGCGGACCGTGCCGTTGGAGGTATCGACGGAAAGCATCTGACCGGGTCCGAGGCGGCCCTTTCGGATCACCTTCGCGTCGTCGATGATAACGGCGCCGGCTTCCGAGCCGATGTAGAGCAGGCCGTCTTCCGTGATCTTGTAGCGCGACGGGCGCAGGCCGTTGCGGTCGAGCGACGCGCAGAGCTTGGTGCCATCGGTATAGACCAGACCCGCCGGGCCGTCCCACGGCTCGGAGAACGAGCGGATGTACTGGTAGAAGGCGCGCAGGTCGTCGGAGATGTCCTCGTCGTTGCGATAGGCTGGCGGCACCAGCATGCACATCGCGTGCTCCAGCGATCGGCCGGAGAGCACCAGCGCTTCGAGCGCGTGGTCGAGCGAGGCGGAGTCCGACTCGTGCTCGTTCATCAAGTCGTGCAGCAGCGTGATATCGTCGCCCCAGATCGGGTTCGAGAAGAACTCCTCGCGGGAGGCCATCCAGTTGCGGTTGCCTTCCACGGTATTGATTTCGCCGTTGTGGCACATCATCCGGAACGGCTGGCCGAGCGGCCAGGCCGGGAAGGTGTTGGTGGAGAAACGCTGGTGATACAGCGAGATCGCCGTCTGGAAATCCGAGTCTTGCAAGTCGCCGTAGAAGGCGCGCAGCGCGGCCGGCATGGCGAGGCCCTTGTAGGAAATCAGCCGGCTGGAGAAGGTCGGCATGTAGAAGCCGTTGACGCCCTTCGTCTGCCGTTCGATCGAGCGACGGCAGAGGAAGAGCTGACGCTCGAAGTGATCGCCATCCCAACCCGCGGGCTTCTTCAGCAGCAGGTGCTCGATGTGCGGGCGGCTCACCAACGCGATCTTGCCGAGCGCGTCCGGATTCACCGGCACCTCACGCCAGCCGATCACGGTGATGCCGCGCTTTGCCACGACGTCCTCGGCCAGCGCCTTGATTTGCTTCTGGCCGGCGGCGTCGTTGAGCGGCAGGAAGAACACGGCCACCGCGAGATCGCTTTCGCTTTCCAGCTTGGTGCCGAGCTTCTCGGCGGCCTTGAGGAAGAGCGGGTAGGGGATCTGCGAAAGGATGCCGGAGCCGTCGCCGGTCTTCATGTCGGCATCGACCGCACCGCGGTGCGTCATGTTGCAGACCGACGTGAGCGCCATGTCGATGATCTCGAACGAGCGTTTCCCGTGGATCTGGGCGATGGCTCCCATGCCGCAATTGTCGCGTTCGGCAGAGAGGCGGTGCAGGGATCCGGGGACCAGCGGCGTGCTCGAGTGGTAATAGGGATTCATCGCAGGGAATGGCAAAGGTGCCTTGTCCCGCGGAGCCGCGCCGGTGTCAGGTGCGGGGTCTCCCGCGGGGCGGGGAATAAAAGGCAGCTTCCGCCGTGTGCCAAGCAGGATTTGTGCCCTACCTTGGGCAGCAAACTCAGGTAACCGGCTCAACAATTCCCTCTTCGATCACCGGTGGCGGCGGGAGGATTCTCAAGTCAACCAGGAATCGGTCGGCCGCGGCCACGCTCCACTCGTAGTGCTGGTCGGAGACGTTGAAATTGAAGAACGTGTGGTCGGCGTTCTCGTATTCCACCAGCTCGATCTTGTTCCGCCGCCAGCGCATCGACTTGTAGAACTTTTCCACCGTGGCGAAGGGTGTCAGGCGGTCCTTCTTGCCGTGGAAAAGGATCATCGGCGGAGCCTTTCGGCGCACCGACTTCAGCGGGCTCAGCCGCTTGGCCGTGGCGTGGTCCGGAAAGCGGTCGAGCAGCGGTCGCACGATCGGATCGAGCAGGCTGCTGAAAAGCAACAGCGCCGCGGGGAAGTAAGCGGGCGGCGTTTCGTTCTTGGCCGGCTTCGGCAGGGTCAACGCCAACGCGGTGAATGCCCCGCCGGCGGCACCACCGAGGATCACTTTCGAAGGATCCACGCCGAAGTGCGGTTCGTAGCCCTTCACCCACTTGAGGAACTCCTTCAGGTCTTCCAGCGCCTCGACCGGGCCGGTGCGGTGCACCGAGCCGACCCGCGTTTCCACCGTCACTGTCACCGCGCCGCGCTGGGCGAAGTGCAAGCAGTGCGGCACGAACTGCGTCGCCATCGGCGTTTCCCAGAACCCGCCGTGCAGGAAAATCACCAGCGGGCGCTTGTCGCCGGGCTCAAAGCCCTCCGGCGTGAAAAAGTGCGCCTGCAATGGTCCCTCGGGCGTCTCGGAGTAGGTGAAGGTGGTGGCCGACTTCAGCATCTCCCGCTGCCGGGCCTGGCCGATCAGCGGGGTTTTTTGGAGCAGACTCATCGAGGGGCGGAAAAGGGAGGGGGGATCGGCGTGCGAAAAGATTTGTTATGTCCGCGGACGGCTTGTCCAATCCATTTCACCGATGACACGCATCCTCGCCCTTTTCGCCGCGCTGCTGATGCCCGCCGCGGCACTCGCCCAGGCCCCCGCCGCCGCCAACACCGGCAAGGCACTCATCGCCACCTACAGCGCCTGGCGCAACGCGATGCTGCGCAAGGACTTTCCGGCATGGCAGCGGACCACCGCCGAGCACCGCCAAATCGAGACGCGCAACCGCATCGTGTCCGAGAAACGCCCGTTTCCTGCCGCCATTTTCGAAGTTCCAGCCCCGCCGCCGCCGCTCGATGGACTCAAAATGATCCATCTTTCGCAAAAGGGCGCGACCGCCAAGGCCGCCTTCTTCGGGAAGATCAATTTCGGCATCGGTGGCGAACCGACTGAAAACGTGCTCGTGCTCTCCTTCGTCAATGCCGGTGGTTGGCGCTACGACCGAGCGGATTTCGTCAATCTCGGCGCGCTGCCGGAGGTCCGGGCGGAACTCGCCGCCGGCAACCTGAAATACGTCTCGGAGACTCCCGATTTCCAAGCGACCGGCACCGTGCCGCCGACGCCGCCAGCGGTGGGGCCGGCGAAGTACATCGCCAAGGTGTACGTCTTTTGTCCGGGGCGCGAAGTGCAGGTACAGGTGAACCAGTTCAGCCGCCACCGATTCGCCAATGCCAAGGAAGCCGAGATCGTGTTGGGCGGAGCGAAGGACGGCGC
>CBKZPU010000030.1:0-36059 GCA_966696705.1 uncultured Verrucomicrobiaceae bacterium
CCGGCGGAGCGCTTGTGGGTGAATCCGGACTGCGGGCTGAAGACCCGTGGCTGGGAGGAGACCAAGGCCTCGCTGGAGAACCTCGTCGCAGCAGCGCGGGAGCTGCGGGCGAAGTCGTTGGCGGCGGTGTAGCAGGCAGCCACGCCCTCTCCAGCGCCCAGTCACGCCGACTCCACCCGGGTCCGGAGATCCCGGAGGGATCCCAGCAAGTAGCCGGTGGTCGAAGCCGCGCAGCGGCACAGACCACCGGTTCCGTGGAAAAGAGATGGGAATCCCGGAGGGATTCCAGCAGGGCAGGGAGCACACCGCGGCGTCTAACAAACCCTGGCGGAGCGGAGCGGAAAGACACTCGTGGCACGTCCGTCGTTCGGGGGTGGCGCTCGCTCCTCGCTTAACCCCGGCTACTGGCTGCGTCCCCACCGGGGACGAGCCACAGCGGACCGCCGTCGTCCAGACCGCATAATTTCCCCGGACCCTCACACCCGGTTCACAGGGGCAGGCCATCCTTGGCTTCACCGGCACACGAGGTGCCGGTGGAGCCACGCCACGCTTGCCATGACGATCGATCTCGACGCGCTGCCCCGCCAACTGCGCTACTGGACCGGACATTGCCTGCTCAACGCCCTCCCCAGCGCGGTCATCGCCTGCGTCTTTCTGGAATACTGGAAGAAGATCGAGGCGCTGGTCGCGATGGGTTTGGCGGTGATGGTCTTCATCTGCCTCTTTTCCTTCCTCACCTCCATCCGCGGCCCGTTCACGCAGAGCGATCACACGCTGAACCGCGCCATCCGTGCGGGCGTGAAATTCCGGAAGGTCGTCAGCCTAATCTCGCTGCCTCTCTTAATTCCCCCGTTCACGTTCCTAGTTCCGGACTTGTGGACTGGGCTTCTGGCGACGTGGATCATCCATCAGGCAGAGCAGGTCTTCGGTCCTCCATCCATGATGATCTCGGTCGTCGACCTGATGGTGGAGAAGCCGACGTTCCTGATCGTCTTCGCGACCACGATGATCGGCGGCTTCCTCATCTCGATCTTCATGCTGATGGTCTCCTTCTTCGCCGTGCTGGTCATCCAGCGGCGGGAGCGCGCGAAGATGTATCCCATCGGGCACGCGAGCTGACGACCGGCCGTCCCTTTGCCGCTACGGCTGTTTCCGCTCCACCCGCACGTCGGTGCCTAGCAAATCCTTCAGGCGCGTGCGCAGGGTGCTTTCCACCATGTCGAGCACGCCGCTCTGCTCGGCCTTGATCCTCATCTGGTCGCGCAGGTCGCGCAGGAGCTGGGCGCGGTCCTCCGGCGTGATGCCATTCCACCACCCGCTCTCCTCGCTGAGGGGCTGGTAGTCGATCAGCTCCACGGACAAGATCTCCGGCTCGGGAAACGTCGCGACCGGCGTATCGCCATCCATCCGCAGCGAAACCCCGGGCTCGAGCTTGTAGCCGACCCTCACGTCATACTCGCCCTGGATGATCAGCCGCTTCCTGCCGCCGGAGAAATACTTCAGGACGAAGGTCTCGTTCTCGAAAGTGCGGGTGGTGCTCATCTTCATCTTCACCAGCGCGAGTTCGGTGATGTCGGTCTTTTCGAGGATCTCCGCGCGGCCTTCCACAATGCGGGTGTCGGAATTCGTGATGGCGCCGAGCACCTTCTCCAAGCCCGTCACGGTGCCGCCGACGCCGCGCTCGAAGGTTCTCAGCCCCAGCCAGGCAAGCAGCACCACGGCCACCAGCAGGGCGAGCCAGCGCAAGGTCTTCCAGAGTTCGGGATGATGGGCGGACATGGGCGAGAACACTAGGAAGTGCGGAAATGCGGCGGCAAGTGGGGATTGCTACCGTTGTTGGAACGGGGATTTTACGCAAATCGGTGTTTGGCATTTCCGGCCGCATCGCGTGGAGTCCCTGCCAGCCGATTTTCTCCATTGTGAAAGCTCACGAACTCTTCACCGCCGCCGATCCCGCCCTCGTCACCCAGATGCTCGACTGGTTCCGCGACCACGACCGCAACGTCTATAAGTCCGCCGTCGCCACCCTGGCCCAGAGCAAGAAACTGCGCCTTGTCTTCATCCAGAAGAAGCCGCTGACGGAGCAGTACGCGTGGATCCTCAAGACGCTGCGCGGCAAGCAGGCCGACACCATCGGCGAGCACCTGCTCCAAGCGTGGTTCATGGCGGGCAACCAGGAGATGCTGGCGAAATTCTGCGACGCGATGGGCATCGAGCACGATGGCAAGGGCTCCGTGACCGGCGACCTGCCGAAGGAACTCGACGCCGCCAAGCTCGACGAAGCCGTGGACACGCTCGCGGGTGCCTACGATCCGAAGCTGGTGACGCTCTACCTGCACGTCTTCAACCTCCAGCGCCCCGGCGGCTGGGACGCCCTCACCGCGAAGCTCAATGGCGATTCGCGGTTGGCGCTGGCCTGAGCCACCGCCTCACTGGGAGGAGGTATCGCGCAACAAGACGTCATCCGGAGCCACCGTGGCCAGACGGCCGCGGGCGGCGACGTATTGGGACCGGAAGGCCTCGCTGGCGGATTCGAGCCGGGCGATTCGCTCGCTCCACGTTTCGAGGCTGCCCGGCACCGACCTGCCGCGACTCGACATCGAGTCACCGCGCGCGCGGGTGACTTCCATTTCGGCACGCTCCAGGCGGCGCTTGGCGTCGGTCACGTCGCGTCGCAGTGACGCCAGCTTCTTGTCCGCCTCTTGCTTCGCCTGCTTCTCGGGCGAAAGGCGTGGCTCCGGTTTCTCCGGCTGCGGGCGCCCCTGAGGTTGCTTTTCGCCGGACTTCTCGTCGCGATCCGCGGCTGCCTTCTCGCCATTGACGGCGTTCGCGGTTTCCTCGGCATCCCACTGGAAACGCTGATGCCAGGAATCGGCCAAGTCGCCCGGACCGAGAAGGAGGACACCCTGGGAGTGGACGACTTCCAGTCCCGCCGCGGTCACGCGCCGGATAGTGACATCATGGAAAACCTTGCCGCCGATCACTTCGAGTTGCGCCAACTTTTCGCCGGCGGCCGCCTGCCGGGCCTGCTTGCGGAAGGTGGTGCGGTAATCCGCGAACGATGAGGTCTCCGCCTCGATCGAATCCTTCAGGGTCTCGCGCTGCCCGCGGAGTTCCTGCAGGCGCTCGGCACTGGCGGAAGTGACACGCTTCAGCCGCTCCAACTCGGCGGGCTGATCCAGCAACGGCTGCGACGTTTCATGGAAGTCCTTCCGAGCGACCTCCGCCTGCCGGCGCAATGCCTCCAACTGGTGCTTCTCGCTCGTCAGGATATGCTCGATCTCGGCCTTGCCGCTTGAGAACTTGAAGCGCTTGTCCACCACCACCGAGAAGCCGATGCCGACAAACACGAGCACGATGATGCCGACCAGGAAGCCGACCATCCCGGACTGATCGCTGGATTCGCTGAGCATGAAATTCAGTTTTGCGGGGCAGCGGCCTGATCCTTCTGCGCCTTTGTGATCGCCTCGATCTTGCCCTTGATGTCGCGAATCTCGCCCTCGAGCTTCGTGATCTCACTCCGTGCCTTGGAGATCTTCCCGTTGTTCGCGGGAATGGAATCCTTGTTCTCCCGTGCCTTGCGCTCCATGACGCGGAGTTCCTCCTGCATCTGCGGGGCGCGGCTGACGGACTTGTTCCTCTCGTTGGCGATGTCGATGCGCTTGCGATCGATCGCCGCCTGATTGCGCAGGATAGCTGCTTTGGAACTCTCGACCGCGGCACTCAAGTTGGCGATCTCTTGCTTCAGCGACTCGATCCGCCTTTCTTTCTCCATGCCAGTCTTGCCGAGGTTCGCGACCTCGACGCTGTTGGTGTGGGTACCCTCAACAATCGCCTCCTCTTTTTCGATCTCCTCTTTCTTGGCCAGGTCGAACTGGAAGCGGTCGAAGAGATCCGGCGGCAAATCTTCCGGACTGATCGTCTTGCCACCCGCCGAATGGGAAATCCTGACGCCGGTGTGATCCACAGCCTTGACCTCCACATTGGTGAAAACCTCGCCCGACGGAGTCTTGATGTCCGGCATCTTATCACCGACCGCGGATGCCCATTCCGACTCGCGGTATTGATCCTTGTATGCTTCCCAATCCGCGGTGGCCTTGGCGACCTCCTCGGCGGCCGCGGCCTTGGCGGCGGTGAGTTCCTCGATCTGCTTGGCAAGGTTCGCGTTCCGCGTCGTCAGCTCGTCCGCTTCGCGCGCCTTCGCCTTGGCAATGTTCGCTTGTTCGAGCCGCTTCTTCGCGTTCTCGATCTCGACCTTGGAGCCATCGATCTCCATGGCTTGCTCACGGATCACGCCTTCGATGGTCTTGTGGCCGCCTTGCAACCCTTCATCGAACACAAAGAGGTAGAGGGTGCCAAAGCCAACGAGGACAAGGAGGGCCAGCAAGGTGCCGATGACGCCGGGGCCACGGCTGCTGGTGAGGAGGTCGGAAAATCCCATGGAATCTGGATGGTGAACAGTGACGACTACTTGGCGACGTACTTGCGACGGTAGGCCTGATGCTGCTTCTCGATTTCGGTCTTCTCCTTCCCGAGCGCCTCGACCTCCGCCTCGAGCGCGGCAATCTGGTTGCGGTTGTCTTCCGCCTGTTGCTTCAGCTCCTCGATCTTGGCGCTGCGGTCCGGCGGGACCTGTTCCATCCGCTCCCGGAGGATCGAGAGTTCTCCTTGAAGCTTGCTGATCTCGGCCCGTTGTTCGTCGCGCTTGCGAACCAGTTCCGGGTCGTCGCCGCAGGAGTTCAAAGCGACACAGAGAGCGAGGGCCGCCGCGCAGCGGAGCCCCAGGGTGATTTCGGATTTCATCAGGGAGTTATGACAGAAGAAGACGAGCGGGAGCCAGAGGTCACCGGGGTATTGCTGCCGGACGAGCGCGGCCGGAACGTCCAGCCCTTGCTTTGCGTCCGATAGGACGGCGTCGCATTGACTCGCGCGGGCGCGCCCCCGGTGCAGGGATCGTAGAGCACCGACGACCGCGAACGGTTGCGCGTGTAGGAGTAGGACCGGTAGCTGGGCCGGTAGTAGTAGCTGGAATACCAGACCGTGGTGCCACTGCTGCGGCCGACGCTGCGAGGCGGCTCGTCCAAGCGCGAGCGGGAAGAAGTCTCTCCGGAAGTCGCCGCCAGTGAGGGAGTGGCACGGGGCGCGGGCCTCGACGCCATGGCCACTGCCGCGCGCTCCTCCTCTTCCTCCTTCTGGACCGCCTCCACGGCAGCCACCCGCTCCTCGATCCACGAGCCGTAAGCGAGCGCCGTTTCCTGCTCCTGGCGGCTCGCTTCGCCAGCGATCTCCGCATCCAATCCGAAAATCTCGTGCTGCGCCGGCGTCAGATTCTTCGCATCCAGCCGCGCGGTGCCGGTGGCATGGCGGAACTCGACGCCCACATCGGTCACCCGGGTGACCACCGCGTTTTCATAAGTCCGTCCGCGGGCTCCGGCGAGCTTGGCAAATTCGCGTCCGGTGACCGCCGCGCGGGTGGCGCGCATCCACTCGGACTTGGCCCCCTCCACGGCCTCCTTGGCATGCGCGATCTCTTCCCGGAGGGCGTCGCGTTGCAGTGCCAGCTCATGACGCCAGGTTTTGCCGCGTTCCACTTCCGCCTGCAATCCGGCGAACCCTTGGTCACCGGACTTCTGCTTGGAAAGCCGCAGTTCGAAAAGCTCGACCTGATGGGCCACTTCGACCCGTTCGGCCTCGAGCCGCCACCACTCGGAATCGGCCTGAGCCTCCGTTTTCCTTTGGCAGGCAGGGAGTACGACACATGCTGCCGCCACGGCAGCGAACAGGCGGGGAGGAGTTAACGCCTTCATCACGAAAAGTTGAACAGAGCTAGGAACGATTTACAAGGCCGATCCTTTCATGTGGCATAAGTGTTTTCCAAGCTCCGAGTGAGTCTTCATGCAAAATTCACGGAACCCCTCCGGGACGCGCCCGGAATCCCTTTGCCGCGATGGCTGAAATCTGACTTGTATGACAGCTTAGTCACCTCCAGAACCCCTCCCGAACGCCATGCCGACCCGCGTACTACTGACCACTTGCAGCTTTCAGGACACTCCTGGACCTCATCATGCCCAGCTTGAGAGCCAAGGCTTTGAAATCGTCCGCGAGCGCGGGCCGCTGAGCGAGGCCCGGATGCTGGAACTCGCCGGCGAATTCGACGCCTTCCTGTGCGGCGACGACGCGATCACCCGCGCCGTGATTGAGAAGAGCCTGCCGCGCCTGCGCGTGATCTCGAAATACGGGATCGGCCTCGACAAAATCGACGTCGCCACGACCAAGGAACTCGGCATTCCCGTCCTCTTCACCCCCGGCGTGAACCACACGACCGTGGCCGAGCACACCTTCTGCCTGCTGCTGGCGATGCAGAAGAACCTCGTCGAAACGGTCAACGCCACCCGCCAAGGCAAGTGGCTGCGCATCACCGGCCACGAGCTGTGGCGCAAGCGCATCGGCCTGATCGGCATGGGCCGCATCGGCCAGGAAATGGCCCGCCGCGCCCATGGCTTCGACATGGAAATCCACGGCTTCGGCAACTTCTGGCCGGAAGACATCGCCACACAATACGGCGTGATCCGCCACGACACGGTCGAGTCGCTCTTCTCCGCCGTGGATATTGTCAGCCCGCACACCAAGCTCAACGCGGCGACCCACCACCTGATCAACCGCGAGCGCCTCTC
Organism: uncultured Verrucomicrobiaceae bacterium; assembly: GCA_966696705.1. Classification (GTDB taxonomy): domain Bacteria; phylum Verrucomicrobiota; class Verrucomicrobiia; order Verrucomicrobiales; family Akkermansiaceae; genus Haloferula. Next base: position 6,675 of record CBKZPU010000030.1, read on the forward strand.
ACTGATGCCCGAGGGTTCCTACGTCGTGAACACCGGCCGCGGCGAACTCGCCGACTCCGCCGCGATTCTCGAAGCACTCGATTCCGGCCGCCTCGCCGGCTACGGGACCGACGTGATGGAGGAAGAGCCCCCGCCGGCCGATCATCCCCTGCTCTCGCACCCGAAGGTCATCGTCACCGCGCACATCGGCTCGCGCACCTTCGAGAGCGTCCCGCGCCAGGCCAAGAAGTCGCTCGATAACCTGCTCAACTTCTTGTCCGGCACCGGCCCGATCGCCTGCGCCAACGGCGTGATCCCTTCCGATGAGTAGCCGCTTCCTTTATTTCAATTTCCAAGGAAACGCTTTCGCTGACTTCCCACTCTCACCGACCCCATTCCATTCCGCAGTCCCATGTCTCTAACGCTCCGCACCGCCGCCTCCTGCCAGTTCGACATCGTCTCGCTGGGTGAAATCATGCTCCGCCTCGATCCCGGCGACGGCCGGGTCCGCACCACCCGCCAGTTCCAGGCATGGGAAGGCGGCGGCGAATACAACGTCGCCCGTGGCCTGCGCCGCTGCTTCGGCAAGCGCGCCGCGGTGGTCACCGCCTTCGCCGACAACGACGTGGGCCGCCTCATCGAGGACTTCATCCTGCAAGGCGGCGTCGATACCCGCTTCATCCAGTGGAAGCCCTTCGACGGCATCGGCCGCACCATCCGCAACGGCCTGAATTTCACCGAGCGCGGCTTCGGCATTCGCGGCGCGAAGGGCACCCCGGACCGCGGCATCACCGCCGCCAGCCAGATGAAGCCGGGCGATGTCGATTGGGATGATGTCTTCGGCAAGCACGGCGCGCGCTGGTTCCACACCGGCGGCATCTTCGCCGCGCTCTCGGAAACCACCGCCGAGCTCACCATCGAGGCCTGCAAGAAGGCCAAGGAATACGGCACCATCGTCGCCTATGACCTCAACTACCGCCCGTCCCTGTGGAAGTCGATCGGCGGCCAGAAGAAGGCGCAGGAGGTGAACCGCGAGATCGCCAAGTATGTCGATGTGATGATCGGCAACGAGGAAGACTTCACCGCCTCCCTCGGCTTCGAAGTCGAAGGCGTGAGCGAGCACATCACCGGCATCGAGATCGAGAACTTCAAGAACATGATCGAGCGCGCGGTGAAGGATTTCCCGAACTTCCAGGTCGTCGCCACCACGCTGCGCGACGTCCACAGCGCGACCATCAACGACTGGGGCGCGGTCTGCTGGCACGATGGCCAGTTCCACGAAGCGACCCATCGCCCGAAGCTGGAAATCTACGACCGCGTCGGCGGCGGCGACTCGTTCGCCTCGGGTCTCGCCTACGGCTTCATGGAATTCAACGACGCCAAGATGGCGGTCGAATACGGCGCCGCCCACGGCGCGCTGGCGATGACCACCCCGGGCGACACCACCATGGCCACGGTCGATGAGGTGAAAAAGCTCGTCGGCGGCGGCTCGGCGCGGGTGGATCGTTAACTCCTTGCCCGTCGGAAGCCGCCTGAAAAATGGCAGGGGCCGCCCTCCGAGCGGTCCGGTTTCCAGCGGCTGCCATGAGAGATCCGCTTGAGGTCCCTGCCTTGCCGGATTTTCAGACAGCCTCTCAGTCTTTCGTCAGGGAAGTTGCGTGACAGTTAGCGAATTCCCCGCCTGCGGCCTTGCGCGCGGCCGGTCTTCCTGCGAGGCCGTGCCGCGTGAGTTCGCTTTTCCCCCGCTCTTTGATCCTCTCGCTCCTCGCCACGCTGCCGCTGCAGGCGGCTGTGAACCCGTCCTCATGGCGCACTGCGCCGCTGGCCGTCGCGGCCGGAAGCGACAACAATTGGTACTTCCACCCCGACTCTTCCGAAAACCCGCGAGTCCTGGTGAAGGCGACCGGAACGGGGGCGAATGTGACCCGCCGACTGCTCACCGGCGGCCCGCCGGACTGGACAACGGGCGACGCCGTGTCCACGCCCAACCTGAACAAGCAGGGCGTGGCCGTGCGGTTCGTGAACGGCCTCTATTTTATCGCCCCGCACAACGGGGCCTTGCGGCTGACGTTCTTCAACGCCGCGGGAACCGCCATGTTCAATGAGGTCATCGACGACACCGCGCCGATCACCTCGACCGGACTGAGCGCGGCGCTGGACACCGGAAACGGTCTCCACGTCGCCTACCTCGGAGATGCCAATAGCACCTCGGAAACGCTGAGATATGCCTTCCGCTCCGCCTCCGGCAACTGGACGAAGGGGACTCCCCGGGATCTGAGCGTGAACAGCCAGTTCATCCGGCAGAGCGTGATCCTCCCCTCGGGGACCGGGACAGCCAAAATCTACGCCTCGCTCAAGACCGGCACCGTCCTCTCTCTCCTCCGGGTGAGCGTGACCAATTACAATATTGTCAATGGCACGGGCGACGGAAACCTCGGCAACAACATCGCCGAGCACATCGCAGGCAATCGTCTCGGCGGTGCGGACCGGTTGTATTATTTCGCCGAGACCGCCCAGGACGGCTTTTGGAATCTCAAGCAAGTGGGCACTACCGATCCCATCCAGACCATCGGCCTTTGCCTGCCCACCAGCATCCTCTGCAAGCCCGGACCGGACAACAAACAGCGGATCGTGTGGTCCGACGGGCTCGGTAAAAAGTTCCACTACCTAAAGCCCGGCACCAGTTCCCCCTTCGACGTCAGCCACCCGGTGACAGGGACAGCCGCGTCGGCGGAATTGCGCGGACTCCACTTCGATGCCGACGACCAGCCTTACCTGCTCTACCGGAACAGTGGCTCCGCGGGGTTCATCGCCTTCCCGGATGAAGACTCCGACTCCAATGGCAATGGCCGCGCCGATCTGATGGACGTGGCATTCAATTCGACCACTGCCGGCATCGAGATCCTGGATCCGGCCGCCCCCGTCGCGGGCTTCCCCCTGTCCGAGAACAAGTTCAAGTTCCGCATTCCCACCATCGGGTCCGCGATCTCGAACGGCGCGGGCGGACTCGTCAGCAGCAGCCAGAACCTCACCTATGGAGTGGAGACATCGACCGACGCCGTGAACTGGACCGCGCTCGGTGCCGGCAGTCCGATGTCCTTCGTGCAAGCCTCGTCCACCGGCGAAGTTCCGAACGAGCTGAAAACCTTCACGGGCCTTTACAACGAGACGCTGCCGGGCGCTGCCGGAAGGCGGTTCTTCCGGGTCACGGTGAAGCGGACGTCGTATCCATATTGAGTGAGTCTCCCCTCGTGTCGCGGACCGCGGTTGCGGCCCCGGAGTGAGCGAACTGATAGGCGAACTCCCCGAGAATCACCCTCAAACTCCGGTGATGACCACAAGTTAACGAATCGCCTTCCGGATCTTCACAAACTTCTTCTTGCTCTCGCGAACGAGGCGCATACTTTGTGAATACACCATGCAACCCATCCTCTTCCCCCGGATTTGCCATGCAGCGAGCGTGATTCCGGCATTGCTCTTGGCTCAGGCCGGTGCCGAGCCCGTCACCATCACAATCCAGCCGAGCGTCGCCTACACGGTAAAAAATCTCTCCGGCGGAGTGTATCAAGACAAGCAATCCCGCCTTTACAGCAACGGCTACACGGGAACTGACTATCGCGACGTCGAGTCGTTCGCGCGCATGGAGTTCCAGATCCCGCCCGCCGTCCTGGTCGGCTTGCAAAGCATGGAGTTCCGCGCGGTTCAGGACGGGCTCGTCCCGTCCGACACGGGCTACACCTATCTTTGGTACTACCAGGGCAATGTTGGCGAAACCACCAAAGCGATCCCATACGCCCGCGACAGCTTCACGGCCGAAGCGGTACATGACGGCGAGTTCATCAGCCGCAACCTTTTGAACTCCTCGGCCCTGCCGACGGAAAAGTTCGGTCTGATCATCTCCACCCGGCTTGCCACGAAGAAGGAGGTGACCTTCGAGGACGCGCAACTGGTGGTCACCTACGAACCTCCGCCCAAGAACAATGCCGAGGCGGTCAGCCTCCTGCTCGCGGGTCCCGGAAAGCCCTTTGAAGGCGAGACGGATCCCGCGGTGACGGGCTTCGATGCCGATCCGGACCACGACGGCATGGCGAACGTCTTCGAAGTCTGGCGCGGTACCGCTCCCGACCATCCCTACCCCGCGCCCGCTCCTTTCTTCGGGACGATCACTTCATCCCAAGGACAGGTGCCCTACATCCGCGTCCTGGTCGATAAAGACGCGGACGACCGGATGCTGGTCGGAGCCCAAGCCAGTCACAACCTCGTCGATTGGCGCGACATCAGCGCGACCCGCACCACGCAAACCTCCGGGGGGCTGACTTACGCCAAGTTCACCGACGTGATTCCTCTGGCTGCCCGCGGGACCTGTTACTTCCGCTTCGTGGCGGAACCGGAGGGGAAGAAGTTCGAGTAAGGCTTTAACAAGGCCTCCGGCACCGCCACGCGGAAGGACTCCTCCGGCGCGGGTGCCGCCAATAAGTGTGGTCAGGCGGGCAGAGGCCGCCACATGGGCAAATGATACCTGTCCCCGAGGACCGTATTCACCTGCGGGAAGCAGCGCCTCTGCGGTAAATCAGCCCGCAGCGACCGGGAAAGCCGGTCAGCAACTTGGCGGAGAGCCGAATTTCGTCCGTTTCGCTCGATTCGTTGTGCTCCCGGTCTTCCCGCGCTTCCCCGCAGCAGGGCTGCTGGCGTTGAGCGGCAGCAGGCTGCGCGCTGTCCGGGCCTCCGGCTTACTTGCGGCGTTTCAAAATGAAGGCACCCTAGGCCTGTTACCATGGAAAACTGCTCTCAGGTCGCGCGTGTCGCTCTTTTCGGCGATGAGTGGCTCCTGTCAAGCGGTGGCTCGTTGCAGCAGCTCCGGCAATCGTCACCGAGATTCGTAAAAATGGGCAGTACTGCCAATCGCGACGACCGGTCCACCGGGGCTAAGTTGATGATGTCAAACACCAGGAAGGGCGAAACCCGGGTTCAGTGAGACCCCTCGCCCCTCGATGAGACCCAACCTTGATCCAGCCCACCCACCGCTCCGTGAGGCACACCTCCTCGAGTTCGTGACGCGAGTCTGAATCGCCCAGCCACTTTCAATGCCGCCGGCACCCGCTTGTCGGCAATGCCCCGCAGAATCCTTTCCATCAAACCCATGGAACCACATCTGTCCCGTTTGCCAGACTCCACGACCGCCCTGCCCGGCGTTCACATTTCCGTGCAGCCGCCCGTGCCGCTGCCTTCCCATTCCTTCGCGCGAGCCGTCATCAACAGCGCACCCCGGGCATTCGACCTCGCGAAACCCCAGGCGAATTTGAAAGACCACGATGACTGGGCTTCCGAGTTCATGGTTCGACTGTCCGCCAAGCTGAAGAACATCTCCGTCATCGGTTTCGGCCATACCGGCACTGCGAATCCCGATGCCGGCTGAACCGGAGTCCGCGGATTCTGGTGAGGCATAGCCCAGCGGAGCACGAAAAATCCCCGCACCCATTGCCGGATACGGGGATCTTGATCAAGCAAGGTCCGGGTTCGAACCGCGCGCTCAGGGAGCCTCGGTGACGTTCAGGCGGATGAAGTCCTTCGGATCCGCCGTGGCGCCACCGTCCGTGCGGAAGGTGTGCCATTCCCAGTCGGCATCGAGCGTCGGCAGCGCCGGGGTGATGGCGGCTTGGACGGAGGCGGCATCGACCGGGGCGAGCTCGGTCACGACGACCGAGTTCCAGATGCCGAGCTCATTGGAGCCCTCGATCGAGTACTTCACCTTGTCCTTGGTTGCTTCCTGCTTGCTCGCATCCGGCGAGCCGGTCGCGAAGGTGGCGTTCTTGCGGACCGCCACGGTGTAGGTCAGCACGTTGTCGCCGCCGAGCACGTGCATCTTGCCATAGACGCGGGCGCGGGACGAGCCATTGGCCGGGTGCGAGTTGGTGGCGAACTCGAGCAGGTTGCTCTCGCCGTCGTTGTCATCGTCGCCGTTCTTGCCGCCGGTCACGCCGTAGAGCGTGGCCCAGCCGGTGAAGGGATCGTCGCCGATCACCTTGATCTGGCCGTTGGTGGCGAAGCTCGAGGTATCCCACACCAGCCCGGCGGTCAGCACGGCATTGGTGAAGTCGAAGGTCGGCGTGCCGGCAATGCTGGAAGCATCGACGATGTCGAAGGTATCGCCGGCGACCGGCACGTATCCGTTCAAGGTCACCGCAATGTCGCCACTGGCGGTGACGATGCCGGTGGCGGTCACCTTGTCGTGGGTGGTGGCGCCGGTGATTTCCACGGCGTAGGTCGAGCCGGCCTCTAGGCCAACGGTGGTGCCGAAGGTCAGCGTGCCGACGCTGTTGCCGGGAGCCAAGGTGCCGCCGCTTTGCACCGTGGTGGCACCGGCGATGGAGCCGTTGCCGCCGAGCGTGCCGACGCTGGCGACGGTGACGATGGTGTTGCCGAGCGAGCCGGTGTTCACCAGCAGGGTGCCGGCATTCACCGTGGTGGTGCCGGTGTAGGTGTTGGTCGCGGAGAGCACCAGCGTGCCGTTGCCCGCTTTCACCAGCCCGCCGCTGCCGGAAAGCGCGCCGCTGAGGGTGATGGTGCGGGCGGTGGTGCCATCGACCGAGTCGAGCGTGTCCACCGTGGCCGGCGTGGCCGTGCCGGTCATCGAGATCGCCTGACCGGACGACCAGTTGGCGAAGGCACCGAGGGTGCCGCTGCCCAGGTTGAAGGTCTTGCTGGCATTGGTGGTCATGCCGTTGGCCCCCAGGTTGAGGCGGCCGCCATTCAGCGAGTAAACGGCGTTGTTGCTGCGCCCGTTGCCGAAGTCGAGGCCCAGCAGGTTGGCGGTGCCACCGGTCTGGTTGAACAGCGAATTGGTCGAATCCCAGCCGAAGCTCAACTCGGCGCCGGTGGAGTTCAACGCGCCGCCGCTCAGGTTGTAGGTGGCGGTGTTGCCGCTGCCCCAGTGGCCGAACAGGAACGACGCGGTGTTGTTGTTGCTGCTGTTGGTGCCGGTGATGGTGACCGTGCCGCTGCTGTGATTGACGGTCGATGAGGTGTTGCCCCCTTCATCCAGGATCAAGCGGTCGGTGGTGAGCGCACCGCCGGCGATGTTCAGGGTGCCGGTGCCAAGGTTGGTGTTGCCGCCGGTGGTCACGACCGAGCCGGTATTGAGGTTGGTGGTGCCGCCGGTCACATTGAACGAGTTGCCGGAGGTGATCGACGCGGCGTTCAGGTTGGTCGTGCCCGCGCTGAAGGTGGTGCCGCCGGTGTGATTGGCGGTGCCGGTGAAGACCCAGGTGCCGCCGTCGGTCTTGGTCAAATTGCCGGGGCCGGTGACGGTGCCGCCGTAGGTGAGCGTGAAGCCGGTCCACGGGTGGAAGCCGCCGTCGCCGGAGGCGAGGGTGACACCGCGGTTGGAGTCCAGCGTCAGGTCCACGCCAGTGCCGCTGTTGCCGGCCTGGATCCTGCCGCCGGTTTGCAGCGTGATCGAGTCGGCCAGCGGTGCTCCCGGAACCACCCCGAGGGCGTCATCGGCGGGGATCCGCAAGATGCCGGCGGTGACGTTGACCTTGCGGTCGAAGGTCTGACCCGCGGGCAGGATGACGTTGCCGGCACCGGTCTTGGTGATCAAGCCGGTGCCGGTTTCCGCGAAGGGCTGGGTGATGTTGATGGTGGCCGCGCCACCCAGGGTGATGTCACCCTCCAAGGTCAGCGGGCCGGTCCAGTTGGCGGTGCTGTTCGAGCAGAGCAGCGTGGAGGCGTGCTGGAAGGTGACCGGCACGGCGAAGGTGCGGGCGCTCCAGCTATCCAGCGTGGCTCCGGTGTTGACCTGCACGCCGGTAGAACCGAAGGCGAGGTCGTGGTCCTCGGCCCGCAGCGTGCCTTCGCTGACGAGGTAGGAGATGTTGGTGGCCGGGCCGCGGACGGCGACCATGGCCTCTCCTTTCTTGGTGAAGGTGAAGCCGTTGCCATTGATGGCGCCGCCCAAGCCGAAGTCGATGCGGTTGCCGTTCGGCAGGGTGCCTCCGTAGGTGCCGACGGTGGCGTTGCCGCTCAGCGTCAGGTTCACGATCCCGGCGTTCTGGTTCAGGCCGGCGGTGTCGTTGGTGATCGCGCCGTCGCCGAAGCCGTCGGACCCGTCCCCGGCGATGGTGACGGAGTAGGTGCGGCCGCTCGCGGAGACGTTGGTCCCCTTGTAGTTGAGCTGGCCGCCGGCGGCGACGGTGATTTGTCCACCGTTGGCACCGAGCGCGGTGGCGGAGGCGAGGTTGACCATGCCGTTGGAGATGGTCAGGCCACCGCTGAAGGTGTTGTCGCCTCCCAGGGTGACCAAGGCATCGCCGGTCTTGCTGACGGCAGCCGGGCCGGTGATGCCGTTGCCGGCGGTGCCGGTCAGCTCGTAATCGAAGCTGTCGCCGGAGAAGATCACCGCGCTCGGCTGCAGCGCGCCGGTCATGTCGATCGACTGGTTGCCGGCGATGAAGCTGTCGCCGAAGGTCACCTGGTCGCCGGTGAAGAAGTTGTCGTTGGCAACGTCGTTCCAGTCATTCTCGGTGCCGCCGATTTCCCAAGTGGCGGTGGTGCCGTCCCAGGCCAGATTCTTTTTGGAAATATCGACGGTCACATTGCTTCCGCCCACGGTGAAGGTGCTGCCGCGGTAGTTGGCGGCATTGACCAAGGCGAAATTGGCGGGCGTGGCCGTGGTGCCGCCGTGGTTGAGCACGGTGATGGCACCCGCCCCGGCGGGCGCGCTGGTGAGATCCACGTTCACGGTGCCATTGACGGTCAGCGCGCCGGTGGAGGTGAGCGCCCCGCTGCTGACGCCATCGACGAACAGGCCGGTGGTGTCGGTGCCGGTGCTGCCGAAGGTGACGGTGGCGGCGGTCCCTTCGCCGCCCAGCGAGCCGCCGTTGGCAACGCTCAGGGCGGAGTTCGGAATGCCCCCGGCAAGGTTGAGCCGGCCCTCGCTGACGGTGGTGCCGCCATTGTAGGTATTGGCTCCCGCCAAGGTGGTGGCGCCGGTGCCCAGCTTGGTGAGCGGGCTGGTGCCGGCGATGACGGCGGACACGTTCTGGGTGCCGGTGGTGCTCAGGTTCAGCGTGCCTCCGCCTTGGACGGTCACCGTTCCCGTGCCGGCGATGTCATTGCCGAAGGTGAAGGCATTGCCGGACACGCCGGTGTCGAGGATGGAAGCCGTGCCGGTGACGGTGGCCGGCACGCTCACCGGCACGGTGACCGGACCCGCGTTGTCGACGCGCAGGGTGCCGCCGCCGAGCGTGAGCAGGGTCGAGGCGTTGCCGCTGATCCCCCAGGTGTTCTTGAGGTTCAGGGTGCCGCCGTTGAGGTTATATTGATCCACGCCGGCGGTGTTGCCGCGGTTGTCGAGCACTACGAAGTTCGTGTTCACGGTGCCACCGGATTGGTTGAGGACACCGGTGCCATCGATGCCGAGGTAGATGCCGCCGTTTTGCTCGCCACCGGCAAAGGGGTTGCTGACCGGATTGGCGCCGGTCACCGAGAACGTGCCACCGGTCAGATCGTAGGTGGAAGTGTTGTTCGAATAGTGGCCGATCCGCACTTGGTTGATCACCGACACGGTGGAGCCGGAGTTGCTCTGGTTCACGGTGCCGGCGAAGCCGCTGGCGTCGCCGACATGGAGATTGCCGACATCGACGGTGGCGCCGCCGTCAATGTTCAGGATGGCGCCGTTCACCCCGCTGCCGCCATTCTGCCCGGCGACGTGGAGGGTGCCGCCGTTGGTGCCGTCGGAGATGTCCACCGTGTTGCCATTCAGCGAAAGGCCGCTGCCGGTGGTGTTGGCCGAGACGTTGGTGCGCGCGTAATCGGCGCTGGCGGCGACATTGGCGAGGATGTCCTGCCCGGCTCCGAGCGTGTAGCCATCGGACCGAGCGAAACGGATGAGCGCGCCGCGGCTGGCGGTGGCGTTGAGCGTCACGTCCCCGGTGCCGAGCGAGCCGGTGGTCGTGTTGTTGCCGACGATCAGAGCGTCGGTCCCGCCGCTTCCCGCGCTGCCATTGCCATTGATCCAAGTGGCGCCGTTGTAGTTGTTGGCTCCGGTGAGGATCAGGGTCGAGTTGACGTTGCTCGAGGAGCCGCCCGCCACCAGTATGCCGGTTCCGCCGATGGGACCGGAAATCGTGTGGGTGGTGTTGTAGGGCATGATCTTGGCATTGCCCACCAGGGTGATCGGGCCGCTGAGCGTTCCCTCCATGCGGATCGCGCCGATGCCGCCGTAGCTGAAGCCGGTGGACCCGTGAGGCGTGCCGCCGGCACCCTCGGCATAGCCGGTTCCGGTGATCTCGATCGGGTTGTTGAGCGAGCCCGAGTACCAAAGCTGGGCGCCATCCTTGACCTGGATGGTGGCACTGCCGAGGTGGCCCTGGTTGGTGCTGCTGACCGTACGGAAGGTGCCGGCGCTGCCGCCGCTGCCGGTCGGCTGGAGCCGCAAGGTGCCGCCGAAGCCGCTGTTGGCGCCGCTGAAGGTGATGTCGCGCGAGCCGGCGGTGCCGGAGGCATTCGGATCGATGGTCACCGTGCCGGTGCCGGTCAGCGCGCGGTTGAAGGTGAAATTGGCGTTGCCGGAGAACAACCGCAGGGTCGCACCGGAGGCGACGTCCACGCCGCTGGTGCCGGTCAGGTTGCTGGTGGCCGCGTTCACTTCCAGGGTGCCGGCGGCGAGGGTGGTCGCCCCGGTGTAGGAGTGCGCGGCGCTGCCATTGAGGGTAACGGTGCCGGTGCCCGTCTTGTCGAAGGTCATCGGGCCGGTGAGCGCGCCCGCGCCCGACAGCGAGTAGGCGGGACCGCCGGAGGTGTTCTGAAAGTCCACCGCCATCGGGCTGACCGGCACGCCCAAGGTGATGGCAGTGTTTCCCCCCGCGTCGGTGAAGATCAGATCATCGCCCTGCAGGTAGTTGGTGGCAGTGGCACCGGCCACGGTTTGCCAGTTCTGGGTGGTATTGATGTCCCAGGTGGCATTGGTGGCGCCGGTCCAGCGCACCTGATCGTTCGTGGCGGTCAGGCCGATCGCCGAGCCGTTGTCGGTGATCGAGCCGGCGACGCGCGGCGGCAAGGCTCCCAGGCTGAAGCCGGAGGTGCCCGGCGAAGCGCCGGTGTAGGAGACAATCGGGTAGAACGTGGAGCTGGTGTTCAGCGCTCCCAACGGGCTGATGTTGACGGTGGTGGTGCCGCTCTGGGTCAAGCCGCCCGGGCCGGTCACGTCGATCACGTCACTGCCCCCGGAGCCGAGGTTCACCGCGAGCGTGCCGTCGTTCAGGGCCAGCGCGTTGGTGGTGATCGTGCCTGCGGTGGTGGCGCTGCCCGGCGTCAGGGTGGTGCCCGTGCCCATTGACAGCCCGCCGCTCACGGTGGCGCTGCCGCGGAGGGTGCCGGCGCTCACGGCCACCGGACCACTCGCCGTGTTGCCATTGAGGAACAAGGTGCCCGCCCCGGCCTTGGTGATGCCGCCGGTGCCGCCGATGGCGGTCGCGATGGTAAGGTCGTCGGCGGCGGTTCCGTCCGAGACCGTCACCGGAACGGCGACCGAGCCGGTATCGAGCGTGCCGGCACCGCCGATGGTGTGGGAACCATTGGTGCCGGTGGCCGTGTCGATCGTGGAGAAGTGCTGGCTGAAGCCGCCGTTGATCGTGAGCGTGGCATTTTGTGCGTCGGTCTGTCCCAAGGTCAGCGCCTTGCCGGGCTCGAGGGCATTGGTGTTGTTCAGCACCATGCCGCCGACGGCGACGGTGGTGGATCCCTGGGTGTTGCCCGTCGAGTTGACCGTCCAGGTGCCGCCGTCGGTCTTGAGGAACATCCCGCCCCCGAGGAATAGGTTGCCGTTGATCACCCCGTTGCCCGAACCGCGGACGAACATCCCGCCGGAGGGCAGCGTGGCGCTGTTGTAAATGTTGCCGTTGATGGTGAGGGTGGTGCCGCTGGCGGAGTTGAGCGTTTGGTTGCGCACCCCGGCGACCGGGCTTTCGAGCACGATCGAGCCGGACCACGCGTTGTTGCCGGAGACGTTGTCGAGGGCCGCCCGCTGGTCATTGGCGAGGGCGGGACCGTTGCGCAGGATCAGGGTGCGGCCCGCGCCGATGGTGATGCCGCCGGCCAGCCGGACGCCGACGGTCGAGCCCGTGCCGAGCGTGTTGTTGGCGAAGATCGTCGGCGTGTTGCCGAGCGCGCCGGCGCTGGCCAGGCGGACGTAGCCGCCGTTGACCGTCAGCACGCCGCCGGTCGCCGCGCTGGAGAAGGAGTTGTTGCCGGAGAGGATCAATTCCACCGAGCCGGTGGAGGAGGTGTTGGTCTTGGTGATGCCGCCGGTGCCGGAAACCACGCCGGACATCGTCAGGTTCTTGTCATTCCAACGCCCCCGGATGGTGCTGCTGCCACTCAAGCCCACGGCGCCGGAGAGCACGGTATTGCCATCCTCGAAGAAGATCGTGCCGCTGCTGAGCGTGATGTTGTTGGCGTGGGTGAGGTTGTTGCCGGTGCTGCCGGTGAGGAAATGCAGCGTTGCTCCGCTGTTCACCGCCACGGCCCCGGTGCCGAGCGTGGTGAGGGTCGCCGTGGCGGTCGGCCGGTCCACCCGCAAGGTGCCGCCGTTGATGGTGACGTTGCCGGTGAAGGAGTTGGCCACCGCGGTGGTCGTGTTGCCCAGCACCCACAGGCCCGCGCCGGTCTTGGTGAGGCTGGTCACGCCGGTGGTCGTGTTGTTCGCGATCACCCCGTTGATCTGGTTGGCGGCGGTGCTGGTGCCGCCGAGGGTCAAGGTGGTGCCGGAGCCGGTGCTCAACGGCGTCACGTTGTTGTGCACCACGATCGCGCCGGTGTTGTTGATGTTGGACCATGTCTGCGCGCCGTTGATCGTGACCGGCACCTGCTGGCCGGCGGTGGCCGAGCCGATGGTCGCGGCTCCGGTGCCCGACTTTTCAATGCCGCTGGCACCCAGCGTCAGCGTCCGGTTGGTGCCGCCGCCCAGCAGCGAGTGGGCTTGCGACGAGGTGAAGCTCAAGCCGGTCACAGTCCGGTCGGCATTGAGATTGACCGTCTGCGCGGAGGCCACCGAGGTGGCGCTGAAGATCGCGAGATCGCTCGCCCCGGGCACGGCCAGCGGATCAGTGCCGCCACCGACAACGGTGGACCAGTTGGGCAGCGAGGACCAGTCGTTGGCGGTGCCGCCGGCATTGTCCCAGTAGAGGTTTGCGGCAAAGGAGGCGGGCGCGGTGCAAAGCAGCGCCAGCGCCTGAAGGGAGGCTCTGGTGGTCATGAGATTTGGGTTTGTTCCGAGGTTTTTCATCCGGCAACCTGCGTTGTCAGACAGCATTCATGTAGCAACAACCTGCGCAAAAGGTCAAAATAATACTTTTCTTGTCCATTTTTGACACTTTTCGTCACCCCCGTCTCCCGGCTTCCCGTTGCCCCGGTGCGGGGCCGGCCTTGCAAGTCCGCGCCGTCCGTGGCATGCCCGCCCCGATGTCGGGCCGCGCGAGACCGCGTCCCCCGCGCCGCCGGACATCACGATCCTTCCAACAAGTTTCCGGTAATTCCCGGCGGGAACTTCCCCCCAGAGAGGCGTCCCGCATTCCATGAACCAGCCACCGACCGAAGATTACCGTGAGCGTCCGCAACGCCCCCGGCAGGAGGCGATTTGTGCCGGCCAAGCGGAGGCGCTGGAGCAAGCGCGGCAGTTGGCCGGGCGCTTGGCGGCGATGCTGGAAAGCATCACCGACGCTTTCTTCACGCTGAACCGCGACTGGCAGTTCACCTACTTGAACACCGAGGCGGAAAAACTGCTGCGGCGGGAGCGGGGCGAGCTGCTGGGCAAATCCCTCTGGGACGAGTTCCCGGACGTGCGCGGCAGCGCCGTGGAAACCACCTACCGGGAGGCGCTGGAGAACGCCCGGCCCGGCGTCCTGGAGGAGTTCTTCTATCAGCCCTACGGCCAATGGTTCGAAATCCGCGCCTTTCCCTCGGACGAGGGGCTGGCGGTCTATTTCCGCAACGTCACGGCGCAGCGGCAGTCGCGCGAGCAGTTGCGGCTGCTGGAAGCCAGCTTGGCTCGGATCAACGACCTGGTGATCATCACCAACGGCGGCGCTTGGGATGAACCGGAGCCGCGGATCCTTTTCGTCAACGACGCCTTCACCCGCGTGACCGGCTACGCCCGCGAGGAAGTCTTGGGAAGATCGCCACGATTCCTCCAGGGCCCGAAGAGCCAGCGGGCCGAGCTCGACCGCATCCGCCTGGCCCTGATGCGCGGCGAACCGGTGCGGGCCGAGCTGATCAACTACAAGAAAAGCGGCGAGGAACTGTGGCTGGAAGTGGACATCGTGCCCGTGACCGGCGCGGACGGCCGCCCCGCCTATCAGGTGGGAGTGATGCGCGACGCCACCGGCCGCAAGCGCGAGGAAGACGAGGCGCGGGCCACCGAAGAGCGCTATGTGCGGCAGCGCAACGCCTTGATCGCGCTGACCGACCTGCCGCCCTTGAGCCCCGAGGACGACGGAAGCGCCTTCCACCGCATCACCGAGATGCATGCCCGGGCCTTGGGCGTGGCGAGGGTCAGCATCTGGCGTTACAACTCCGACCGCACCGCGATCCGCTGCGTGGACCTTTACGAGTTGGACTCCCACCGCCACAGCAGCGGCATGGTCCTGAGCGCCGGGACCTGTCCGGCGTACTTCCAAGCGATGGAGGAACTGGACGTGATCGCCGCGGACGACGCGCTGACCGATCCCCGGACCTGCGAATTTTCCTCCGGTTATCTGATCCCGCTGGGGATCACCTCGATGTTGGACGCGCCGATCCATCTCGGCGGCGGCATCGCCGGGGTGATGTGCAGCGAGCACGTCGGCCCGCCGCGGACGTGGACGGGCGACGAAAAGACCTTCGCCGCCGCGGTGGCGAATCTCGTCTCGCTGTCGCTGGAAGGCTGCGAGCGCCAGCGCGCGGAGCAAGCCGCGCGCGAGACCCGCCAACGCTTCGAAGTGGTGGCCCGCGCGACCAACGACGCGGTCTGGGACTGGAACCTCGCCACCAATGAAATCTGGTGGAACGAAGGCTTCGAGACCTTGTTCGGCTTCAAGCGCAGCGAGATCGAGCCGTCCGCCGAGTCGTGGTATCACCGCATTCATCCGGACGACGCCCGCCGGGTGCTGCCGGGTATCCGCCGCATCATCACTGAAGGCGGCGAGCATTGGTCGGACGAATACCGCTTTCTCCGCGCCGATGGCCGCTACGCCTACGTGCTCGATCGCGGGTTCGTGATCCGCGACGAGAGCGGTCGCGCGGTGCGGATGGTCGGCGGAATGACCGACCTGAGCGCACGCAAGCAGTCGGAGCAGGATCTGGCCCGTCTCAACCGCGCCCTGCACATGCTGAGCGCCTGCAACGAGGCGGTCACCCGCGCGTCCGGCGAGCACCACTTGCTCGAGGAAATCTGCCGGCTCGCCGTCAATACCGGCGGCTACCGGATGGCCTGGGTCGGCTACGCCCGCAACGACGCGCGCCGCAGCATCGAGCCCGTCGCCTGGGCCGGTGCCGAGGACGGCTACCTGGAAAAGATCCGTATCTCCTGGGATGAAGATTGCCCCACCGGACGCGGGCCCGCGGGGCGGACGATCCGCAGCGGGGAGACCGTCGTGTGCCGCGACATCACCGTGGAAAGCGCGTTCTTCCACTGGCTGCAGGACGCGACCGACCGCGGCTATCGCAGTGTGATCTGCCTGCCCTTGCGCGATGGCGACCGGGTCTTCGGCTTGCTCGGGCTTTACGCGCCGGACGTGCTGCAAGCGGCTGGCGACGAGATCGCCATGCTCCGCCAGATGGCGGACGACCTCGCCTTCGGCATCGGCACGCTGCGCTCGCGCCAGGAAATGCGCCGCACCGAGGAGGTGGTGCTGAAAGTGGCCCAGGCGGTTTCCTCCGGCACCGGCAGCGAGTTCTTCGACCTGCTCACCTTGAACATGGTGGAAGCGCTGGGTGCGGACGGTGGCTTGATCGGCCGGCTGAATGTCGCCGAGCTCTCGATCACCACGCTGTCCTTCGTGCTCGGAGGCAAGCTGGAGGAAAACGTCACCTACGGTCTCGCTGGCACGCCTTGCGAAAACGTCAGCGAGGGCAATGTCTGCATCTTCGACCGCGGCGTGCAGGAGATGTTCCCGGACGACCACCTGCTGGTCGTCTATGGCATCCACGCCTACGCGGGCATCCCGCTGAAGCATCGCGACGGCACGGTGGCGGGCATCATGGTGGTGTTCTTCAACGCGCCGCTGGAAGAGACCGCGCTGGTGCAATCCACGCTCCAGATCTTCGCGACCCGCGCCTCGGCGGAGCTCGACCGCCAGCTTTCCGACGCGCGGATCCGCGAGCAGGCGTCGCTGCTCGACCAAGCCCGCGACGCCATCCTGGTGCGCGAGCTCGACCACCGCATCACCTATTGGAACAAGAGCGCCGAGCGCCTCTACGGCTGGACCGCGGGGGAAGTGCTGGGGCGCTCGGTGGACACCTTGCTCTACCGGGATTCGGAGGATTTCCGCGCCGCCTGCCGGACCGTGCTGGCGACCGGCGAGTGGCTGGGCGAACTCCAACAATTCGCCCGCGACGGTCGCGAGATCACCGTGGAAGGCCGCTGGACCCTCCTCCGCGACGCCGCCGGCCAGCCGCGCAATATCCTCGCGATCAATACCGACATCACTGAGCACCGGCAGCTCCAGCAGCAGTTCCTGCGTGCCCAGCGGCTGGAAAGCATCGGCACCCTCGCCGGTGGCATCGCCCACGACCTGAACAACGTGCTCGCGCCGATCAGCATGTCGATCGAGCTGCTGCGCTCCGAGGTCACTTCGGAGCGTGGCCGCGAGCTGCTGGCGACGCTCGCCGGCAGCGCCCGCCGCGGCGCGGACATGGTCAGCCAGGTGCTGTCATTCGCCCGCGGCATGGAGGGCCGGCGGGTGGAAATCCATGCCCGCCGCCTGGTGGGAGATGTGGAAAACATCGTCCGCGACACCTTCCCGAAGGACATCACCCTCGACATCCGCGTGCCGCGCAGCCTGTGGACGCTGCAAGGCGATCCCACCCAGCTCCACCAGGTGCTCATCAACCTCTGCGTCAATGCCCGCGACGCGATGCCCGGCGGCGGCCGGATTTCCATCAGCGCGGAGAACCTCGACCTCGATGCCCGCGAGGCCGCCCGCGAGCCCGGAGCCAAGCCCGGCGCCTACGTGCGGATCAGCGTGGAGGACAGCGGCTCCGGCATCCCGGCCCAGCACCTCGAAAAAATCTTCGAGCCCTTCTTCACCACCAAGGAAGTCGGCAAGGGCACCGGCCTCGGCTTGCCCACTTCGCTGGCCATCATCAAGAGCCACGGCGGCTTCATCCGCGCCGCCAGCCCCGCCGGACGCGGCGCCCGCTTCGATCTCTTTCTGCCCGGCCTCCCGGGCACCGGCGACACCGCCCCCGACCACGGCGACGGTCCCCTGCCCCGCGGCCATGGCGAAACCGTGCTGATCGCCGATGACGAGGAATTCATCCGCCGCGTCACCGGCCGCACCTTGGAATCCTTCGGCTACCACGTCCTGCTCGCCGCCAATGGCGACGAAGCGGTCGCCCTCTACCGCCAGCACCACCGGACCATCTCGGTGGTGATCACCGACATGATGATGCCCGGCATGGACGGGGTCTCGGTCATCCGCGCCCTCGCCGCCTTCGACGAAAACGTCCGCATCATCGCCTCCAGCGGCGTCACCGGCCACGACGCCCGTGCCCGCGAGGCCGGTGACTATGTCCGTCATTTCCTGCCCAAGCCCTGCAGCGCCGAAACCCTGCTGAAGGTACTCAAACGCGTCATATCCGACCCGTAAAACCCAGCCATGATCGTCACTCGTCCGGCCGCGCTACATTTCGAGCACTGGAAATTGGACATAACAGCAACCGCACCCATTTTACTCGATCCTGATGTCCCTTAGCCGAGAAGAACCAGCCAACCTCCTGATCGTCGATGACGACGAAACAATCCAGCGCCTGCTCGTGATCGCCGCCAAGGACCACGGCTGGCGGCCGCGAACCGCCGGGAGCGGCATGGCCGCCTTGGAAGCGCTGGACCACGACATCGTCGCCGTCGTGCTCGATCACGGACTGCCGGACATCGATGGCTTGCAGACATTGGAGCGGCTTCGCAACGCCCGGCCCGAACTGCCGGTGATCATGCTCACCGGCCTCAACGACGCCGAGACCGCCGTGCGGGCGCTGCGGGCAGGCGCGGCCGATTATTTGACCAAGCCCTTCGAGCTGAAGCGCTTGTTCGACCTGCTGCGGCAGATCCGCCTCGACCGGCCCGAGCCGGTGGTGGCGACGACCGTGGCCGGCGGCGGTTCCAAGCTGGCCGCGACCGGCGGGCTGCTCAGCGCCAACCCGCGCGTCCGCGAGCTGCTGCGGCGCATGGAAAAGGCCGCCTCGCTCGACACCACCATCCTGCTCACCGGGGAAAGCGGCACCGGCAAGACCTACTTCGCCCGCGAGATCCACCGCCTCAGCCCCCGCGCCGCCGAGGATTTCATCCCGGTGAGCTGCCCCGCCCTGCCGCGGGAACTGCTGGAGTCGGAACTCTTCGGCCACGAAAAAGGCTCCTTCACCGGGGCCACCGCCACCCGCGCCGGGCGCTTCGAGCAAGCGACCAAGGGCACACTCTTCCTCGACGAGATCGGCGACCTGCCCGCCGAACTCCAGCCCAAGCTCCTCAACGTCCTGCAAGACCGCGAGTACTTCCGCGTCGGCGGCAACAAGATCCTCCGCACCAACGCCCGGGTCATCGCCGCCACCAATGTCGATCTCCACGCCAAGGTCGCCGAGGGCAGCTTCCGAGAAGACCTCTACTACCGGCTCAACATCATCGAGTTGCCCATACCACCGCTGCGCGAGCGCAAGGACGACCTGCCCGGCCTGACCGCCGCCATCCTGGGGCGCATCGCCAGCCGCCGCGGCACCGCCAGTTGGACGCTTTCCCCCGCCGCCTGCGAGGCCCTCGCCGACTACGAATGGCCCGGGAACATCCGCCAGCTCGAGAACGTGCTCGAACGCGCCACCGCCTTCACCGACCGGCGCGAACTCGGGGAAAAGGATCTGGTGCCGCTGCTGGAATCCCGCCGCGACGGACCGGCCGCCTCCGCCAAGGTCCGCACCCTGCACGAGCTCGAGCGGGAAACCTTCCTCGAAGCATACCGCCGCACCGGCGGCAACAAGGCCCGCACCGCCCGCGAACTCGGCGTCTCCGAGCGCACCGTGTACAACCTCTTGGAGCGCCACGGGCTGAAGTAACGAGGGCCAACAGGGGCCAACAGGCCAACAAGGGCTCCCTCATGTTGAAACGCCGCACCAGTAGCCGGAGGCCCGGACTGCGCGCAGCCTGCTGCCGCCCAATGCCAGCAGCCCTGCTGCGGGGAAGCACGGGAAGACTGGCGGCACAACGAAACGAGCGAAACGGACGAAATTCGCAGGAAGGGTGGGCGGCTCCCTCATTTTGAAACGCCACCAGCTGCCTCAGCCCCAACGGGGCGCGATCCCTCAGCCCAGGGCAAGCGCAGCGTCGCCCTGGGTCGTGCCGCCGGTTCGATGGCGCCCAGTATGGGCGCGATACCGGTGCGGCCGGTCATGCCAACGGGCTCCGGCAAACCGGCGCGCGTTGCCACTTCACACCGTGAACGTCTCGCGACCTTTCAGGCCGCCATTCACCTTCCATCGGCCTGACCTAGGGCGACGCTGCGCTTGCCCTAGGCTGAGGGACGCCCCGTTGGGGCTCTCGACGCGTCCATCGCCTGCCCCAAGGCGACGTTGCACTTTGCCCTGGGTTGAGGGATTTCGCTCCACATGGCTATCGAAGGCATGGCGACCAATCCCGCGCCGTTGGGCACCCTTGCGCCCATCAGGCAATATGCAACTCATGCATGATTTTCAGCATATGTTGAAAATCATACAGAGTTTTTAGTTCACCCAACTTGCCGCGATCTCCCGACTGCTTTTCCATTTCGTTGAACGTGAGGCACTGGCGAAATGTCAGTAATCTTGGCATCGCGGGTGCCAGATGGTTCGTGTTCTCTGGGGGGAGAACAGGGGCCGAAAGGTCCCGCAATGCAACACAACCAATCCGCCGGGCGGCAGGTCTCTCAGGAGGCCCCCCCGGCGGAGAGGTTTGTGGATGGCAGGGTGGTTCCTTCCCCCGGAGGGAAATCAAATCCCACCCCATCATGCATCGCTCCCTTGGATCCACCGACTTCGACGGCCTCGCGCCGCTCCCTCGCAAGGCCCCCTTGGTGACGCTGGATGAAGACTTCTGTCTTCCGGTCACCGGCCACGCCGCACCGCTTACCGTGCTCATGCCGACACCCTCGGCGGGCCGCAGCGAGCCCCTGCCGGTCCTCGAACCGCTCGACGACTACTCTCCCCGACCGCTGCCGTCCCTCCGCTCGCGCCGCGAAGTCCCGACCTTCGTGCCTTTCCAGCCGGAGACCTTCGCGGTCGCCAAGGATCCATGGTCCGTCCACTCCGTGACCGACCTGATCCGATTCTTCCTGCCGGAGCTGAGCATCGCCGCCGGCCTGATGGCTGGGTGTGGCCTGATGGCCGGGCGGCTGCTCGCCCGGTGGGTTAGCGGCATCCAACCGGTGTGGGTGCTCGGCCTCTACCTCGCCATCCTGTTCCTCCACCTCGGCGGCGTTTACCTCGCGGGCAAGGGCGGCAGTTCCTCCCACCTGAAAGCCTCGATGCGGAATCTGGTCTTCGGCCTCTTCTTCCTGCTGCTGCCCCACTCGGTCGCCTACCTGTTCCTCACCGTCGGCGGATAATCCGTTCCTGAAAGAATTTCGGCGTACCCTGAAATTATTTCAGTCCAAAGCATTCCACCAACCACCCTCCACGTCGTGCCCGAAAGTTTCAATCCGCTCACCTTCCTAAGGTTACACCCTGAGCGGAATTTCTGGCACGGCGCTTGCCCTTAAAACTCGTTCTCTGGGGGGAGAACTTGGGCCTCACCGCCCGCTATCCAATCACCCGCCGGTCGTGCGATCTCTCACCCGAGGTCCCGCCGGCGGGGGGTTGGATTTCCCGTTTCCGGGGGCATGCGCCCGAATGATGGGCCTGTAGCCGGGGACATCTTCATTGGAGCTGGCGAGCCGCTCCGGCGACGTCCGCTGGCGCTCCTGGCGGCAGATTTCCAGCAGGGGGCCACTCGTTCCCGTGCGCTTTCCGCGCGCCACTTTCCCGCGTTCCCGGCCACGCCTCCCAAAAAGGAGAACTCATTGCTCCCACCGCCTTATCGATCCCCGCGAGGGGGTAAGAATCTCGCCTGGGTGTGCCTCCCGGATGTCTTTCCGGTTGGCCGGACCTAACCGATGACCGGTGAACTTCACCAAAGCCCTTCGATCGGCCTACTCTTGGCGCCTGCGTCGGAGGTCTTCAGCGCCAACGGCGCGAGATCCCTCAGCCCCGGACATCGGCCGGGGTCCTTGGTGCGCAAAGGACGGCGGCCCTCAAGGGTCGCGATACGAGAGGGCCGCTTCCACCGTTGGGAACGCTTCGCTCAAGAGTTCGCGCGACGAATCGCCATCCAATCGCCATCCTCATGCCGGTTCCATCCTCTCACAATACATCGGGCTTTCAGCCCTCGCGATGATCTGCGCCCGTAACCCCCGCCGATGGCCGGGGCTGAGGGATTCCGCGCCGTTGGCGCTTGAAGGCAGGCAGGCCTCGGGCGGTTGACATTCCGAACAAGCGGAAGGCGGCAAAGGGCAAGATCCTCCATCCCATCGATCCCATCCGTCCCTTCCATCCTAGTCCCAATTCTTCCCCTTCATCTGCGTCCATCCCGTCCATCTGCGGTCGCCCGGATGTCCGGATCAACCGGCAAACCTGACGCCCCCAACAAAAAATGCCCCCTTCCAGCGGACCGGAAGAGGGCGGTTAATAAAGGGCGACCAAGGGGTCTGCCAGACTAGTCGTCCGACGTTTTCAGCACTTCGACTTTCACGCCCACGACACCGCGGGCACGGAAGCCGAGTCGCTGGGCGACTCCTTCAGTGACGTCGATCACCCGGCCCTTGGTGTAGGGCCCGCGATCGTTGATACGCACCACCTCGGACTTGCCGTTGGACAGGTTAGTCACGCGGACTTGCGTGCCCATCGGCAGGGTCTTGTGTGCGGCGGTCGCAGCGTGGTTGCTGAGACGCTCGCCGCTGGCAGTGCGGGTTCCGCCGTTGCAGCGGATTCCATACCATGAAGCCTGCCCGTGCTGGACGGACGAGACCTTCCACTCGGTCGGCCCGGAAAGCCGGTTCGACGCGGTCGCCTGCGTGGCGCAGGATGGTAGCATTAGGGCTCCGGCGATGGCCAGGGCCACGGACTTTTGGTTCCGGGTCATGGTTTCGTGTCGGTGTTTTGCCTCGCGCTGGACGCGAGGGCGGCGGGTTTAGGCGTTAGCCCCCCCCGCCACAAGCCCAATCTGAAACTTTCCTAACACCCCCAAGGAAATGACGTTCAATCTCTTACACGAATTTTATTAAGCATTCTTAAACTTTATTCTCCATTTCGGCCCCACTTTTGCTAAGAGGAAGGGTGATATGAGCTCGTGGATCCCTTCCTGCCGCGACCGGTTCACCCCGTCGGATTTTTCGTTCCTCAGCAGCGTTCTTTCCCCCGGGGGGGAACGACAGCATCTCTGGACCCTATGGGAAGATCCGGAGGCGCTTCGGGAGATGCTGGACCTCAAGGACGTGATGCGGGCGCTGATCGACTCGACCTCAGCGCTGAGCGTTTCGCCGGCCTTTTACTTCTACGTGCTGGTGCGGCACTCGTTCCTGGAGGCGGGCATCCATGACCCGGGCATGGCGGACTACGTGGCCGGGGTGATGTGCCAGCGGCTGGCCAGCGATACCGGCGATCCGCTGCGCAGCCTGCCGGCCGGCCTGACCCACGCCGCGGACTTTGTTGCCATCTTGGAATCGGCCCACGGGCGGATGCGCTTCCACCTGCAGCTTGAGGCGGGCAATCAATTCCTGGTGCTGACCGGCCTGTTCCCCGGCTTTCTCACCCGCCGCTGCCAGCGCCGCGGCGCACCGGGCGTGGAATTCTACGAGGAATTCGCCCGCCGGGCGTATCGCGACGCGGCCGACAACCGCGCCGCCCCGCAGGATGCCCCGCGACGGATGTTCGCCGAGCTTTCCGAAGCCCTGCCCGTGGCGCGGCTGTCGCTGAACAAGATGGCGGAAGAGTTCGTCTTCCTCGGCGATTGAGGCTGGAATTCCGGCATGGAGATCCGCGCGCTCGCCCAACAACCGCCCTTCACCACCAAGGACGGCTCCACCATCCGCAGCATCCTCGACTCCGCCAATGCGCCGGTGAAGAACCAGAGCCTCGCCGAGGCGACCATCCCCGCCGGCGGCGCGACCCAGCGGCATTGGCACCGGGACAGCGAGGAATTCTACTTCCTCCTCGAAGGCCGCGGCACCATGGAAATCGATGGCGAGACCCGCGACGTCGGCCCCGGCGATGCGATCCTGATCCCGGCCGGCGCGTGGCACCAGATCACCGCCACCGAGCCCCTGCGCTTCCTGTGCTGCTGCGCGCCGCCGTACCGGCATGAGGATACATATTTTGAATAGGAGCCGTCCCCCTTGCTCCTCCGTTGCGATTCGAGTGATGCGTAGTCCCGCCTTCAGGGGGACTCTCGAGACGTAGGCGCATTCGTGAGAATGCGAAGTGGTCCAGAGAAGGCCGCCTTCCCGGTGGCTTCCGCGGTGTCACCACCGCGCCTACGGAAGAAATCTCACCTCACTTAGGCGTCAGAAACTTCGCGATCGCCAGCGTGACCGGGTCGCCGGGCTTGCCGCAGTCGGCGTTGATGGTGCCGTGGCTCTTGCCGGGGATCGGGACGACTTCGGCGGTGCCTCCTTTTTCACGCAGGACCTCGGCGAGCAAGCGCGCCTGTCGCGGTGAGTCGAGCCGGCGCGTGATGTGCAGGATGAGGAAGGGCGGCGGCTTGGTAGTCACGCGATGGACCGGCGAGGCGTCGCGCTGCTTGGCGGGATCGCTCGTGAAGGCGTCGCGATACATCTTCTGCATCATCGAGCCCTCGCGCAGGAGGGGATACTGCTGGGGGATATCGTAGCCCGCGCCATCGAGCAGCACCACGCCCTTGATGCCGGCGGGATTGGCCCCGGCGGCTTTCAGGCGCGCGACATCGACCGCCGCCAAGGCCGCCAGGTGCGCGCCGGCGCTGTGGCCTAACAGGTAGATCCGCCGCGGGTCGCCGCCGAAGTCCGCGGCGTGTTGCTGCACCCAGGCGATCGCCTTGCACGCGTCCTCGACATGCGCGGGATGTTGGACGGCCGGTGACAGGCGGTAATTGATCGAGGCGACGAGGTAGCCGCCGTCTAACAGCCACGAGGTCTTCGGCTCGGCGAAGTGCGCGTTCGACTTGTCGCCCATCCGCCAGCCGCCGCCGTGGATGAGGATGAAGATGGGCCGCGGCTTCTCGCGCTTCTCGGCGGGCACGTGAAGATCGAGCACTTGCCGCGGATGGCTCCCCTTCCCCGCGTAGGGCAGGTCGCGCACGACCTTGGCGTGGGCCGCGAGGATGAGAGACAAGCACATTAAAAGAATCTTCACCGTGGGAAAAACCCGCGATTCTCCCAATGGTCGCGCACTTGCCCGATGCCGGCGGGCCGGTTAGACACGGGCACGTGGAAACGAAAAAGCCCGCATTCATCCCCAAGTCGTGGGACCTCCCCGAATCGATCCGCAAGCGTCTCGGTGACGCCGCCGGCCGCCAGCGCCTGATGGACGAGGACGGCCACCTGCTTTTCATCCTCCACCAGCCGCCGGAGCCCGAGGACGACGAGGTGCGCAAGCCGGTGCTGGTCTGGGGCCAGCCGAATGGCGAGTGGAAAAGCTCGCCCGAGGGTGGCGGCCTGGCCGCGCTCGACGCCCACATGGAGAGCTATCGCAAGAGCATCCACGCGCTCGACGAAGCGGTGGAGGCGGCCAAGACGCCGCGCCAGTACTTCGACGTGATGAAGCACGTGAACCCGCTGCTGCGCGCCACGCGAAACCTGCTCGCGGTGATGCAGGAAGCCCGCGAAGCACGGCCCGACGAACGCCGCCTGATCAACTTCCGCGACCGTGCGGTGGATCTGGAGCGGGCCATCGACCTGGTCGCGACCGATGCCAAGAGCGGCATGGAATTCGCGCTGGCGGAGAACACCGAGGAGCAATCGCGCTTTGCCCACGAGGCGACCCTCGAGGCCCGCAAGCTGAACCGGCTGGCGGCGTTCTTCTTCCCGCTCGCCACCTTGGTCGCGATCTTCGGCATGAGCCCGCCGGACGAGGTGATCCGGATGTCCGGCTTCTGGCTGGTCATCGCCGCAGGGATCGTGGCGGGGTTGCTGATCCGCATGATGCCTACGGGTAAACGCTGACGAGCCGGTGGAGATCCGCTGCGGTTGTCTTCAGCACCAAAGGTGCGGCCATGAAATAGCCCGGGGCAAGCGACAGCGCAGCCCTGGGATTCGAGAGCAGGGAATGGCTCCCGGAAAGGGAGCGAGGGGGCTTGAATTACGGGACGTCTCGTAGTTCGCGCCCCATCCCGCCCCTACAGGGCGGCGTCCTTCAGGCCTGTAGACCCGGGGCTGCGCTGCCGCTGGCCCCGGGCTGTCGCCTTTCGCCCCGTTGGGGCTTCAAACCGATAGCGATTTCGGGTGAACTTCTTCGTCGCTCCGAGTCCCCCTGAAGGCGGGACTACGCACCCTGTGACGCGCGCCGTCCCCGCCACGCCCACACGAAGAACAACGCGATCACCACCGCCACCGCGGGCAATTGCCACAGCAGCGCCGCGCGAAACGCATCATCGCCATGGAGGTCCCGCATCCGCGCCAGCAGCAGCGAGAAGCCCAGCGATACCGAGCCGTAGCCGAGATTGAAGGCCAGCCCGCGGACACTGAGCAAGGTGGCCCGTTGCGAGGACTCCGCGCAGCCATGTAGGTGCCGGCCCACGGTGAAGCCCACCAAGCCTAACAAGGTCATCAGCAGCATCGACGGCAGCACGCCGAACCACGGCCACGCCGGAGCCAGCAAGGCCAGCGCCGCCACCGCCAGCGTCCCCGCGATGCCCAGCACGCCCAGCGGGGAGAAGCGCGCGTTCAGCTTCCGGGCGATTTCCGGCACGAAGAAATTCAGCATGCCGGTGGCCGCGCCGATGAAGCCGAAGGCCCACTCCGGAATGCCGATCAGCCGGAAGTACTCGCTGTTCACCGTGGCGAAGTTCCGCGCCACCGAATCGATCAAGAGTCCGCCGATGATGATCACCGCGATCGAGCGCGTGGTGAAGGCCATCTTCGCCGTGCGCAGCGTCAGGCGATAGGCCGAGGCACAACGTTCCGCGGTGCCGCCGCTCGCGTGCGGTGTTTCTTCCAAGCGCAACGTGATGATCACGCAGGCGACGGCTTGGCAAAACACCACCGCCACCGGAAAGCGATGCGCGATTTCCACCGGGATCACCAGGCCGAGCTTCGCCAGCCACACCGGATCGTAGAGCAGACCGCCGAGCGCCATCGCGACCAGGAATCCCGCAGCGCGCCAACGCATCGCGGCGGACAGCACTTCGTCCCACGCCTGGTCGCGGCCTTCCTCCGGCAGCGCATCGTAGGCGATCGCCTCATCGGCACCGCTGGCCGCCGCTTCGGACGTGCCGGAAAGCAGGCGGTTCAGGATGCACAGCGCGAACAGGAGCGTGCCGCCGTTTTTCGGCGCCAGCAGCAGGATGGCCATCTCGACCACCATCAGCAGCGCGGCGAAGACCAACAGCTTCTTGCGCCCCACCGTGTCGGCGAGCGCCCCCGACGGCACCTCCAGCGTGAAGATCGCCAGCGCCCACATCAGGTTGAGGAAGACGAAGCGCTCCAGCGTCAGCCCGAGGTCGGTGAAAAACACCGCCAGCACCGGGTAGTAGGCCCGCGCGTTGTAAAGCACCGTGAAGAGCACATAGAGCCGCGCGTTCCGATGGGCAAAGGGCCCGGAGCGGCGAATGAGCGAGAACACGGCCTAGCTGTGAGCGCGGAGCGCCAGTCTGTCATGCGAATTGTCGAGGGCCGCAGGGTGCGGTATGCCATGTCATCGGCGGAAAAATCCGGCAGCGACCATCGCTGGTTCTCCGGGCTCTCGCCGGAACACCGACTCCATCGATGCCATGACCGCACCCACCACGCGCACTTGCGCCATTTCCGGAAAGACGGTTCCCGCGGGCGATTGCATCCCGTGCTCCTCGCTCCGGCCATCGCTCATGGCATTCGTGCGCAAGTCGCATCCCGGGGTCCCGGATGACGGCTGCATCGCGCGCGACCTGCTTCCCAGCCTCCAAGCCGAATTCGTCGAGGACGCCCTCAGCGAGGAAATCGGCGAGATCACCGGACTCGAACGCAGCGTCATCGAAAGCCTGCGGGAAAACGAGATCCTCTCCACCCACCCCGATGAAGAAGAGGCCCGCGTCCCGCGCGGCTTCGGCGAGCGGCTTGCCGACCGCATCGCCAGCTTCGGCGGCAGTTGGAAGTTCATCATCTTGTTCGCCACTCTCATCACCGGCTGGATCCTCCTGAACGTCATCATCCTCACCTCCCGCCCGCCGGACCCGTATCCGTTCATCCTGCTCAACCTGCTGCTCTCCTGCCTCGCCGCCTTCCAAGCGCCGGTCATCATGATGAGCCAGAACCGCGTGGAACTCCGCGACCGCCGGCGCGCCGAGCTGGACTACCAGATCAACCTCAAGGCCGAACTGGAGATCCGCCACCTCCACGAGAAGCTCGACCACCTGCTCCACCAGCACGGCGAGCGTTTGTTGGAAATCCAGACCATCCAGACCGAGTTGCTGCGCCAGCTCGTGGAGCGGAATCAGCCGGGGAACCGGTAACCCGCACCGCGCACGGTCTCGATCAAGAGCGGCTTTGCCGGGTCGGCTTCGATCTTCTTCCGCAGGTTCAGCACGTGCTGGTCGAGCGTCCGCGACTCCGGGAAATACTCGAGGCCCCAGCATTCGTTGAGCAGTTCGTCGCGGGTGACCACCTCGCCGCGGCGCTTGGCCAGCAGCGCGATGAGCTTCACTTCGCGCACCGTCAGCTCGACTTCCTTCCCGCCCTGCCGGGCGACGAGGCGCTTCGGATGCACGCTCCAAGGGCCGAACGAAAGCGCATCCCCCTCCCGCGGCTCCTCGTGGCGGCGCAGGACGGCACGGACCCGGGCCAACAGCTCGTGCTTGCCGAAGGGCTTCCGCAAGAAATCATCCGCACCCAGCTCCAATCCCAACACCACGTCCACTTCCTCCGACTTCGCGGACAGGAACATGACCGGCGTGCGGCGGTCGTCGCGGCGGATGGTACGACAAACCTCGTAGCCGCTCGCGTGCGGCATCATGATGTCCAACAGCACGAGCTGGGGACGATGACTCTGCCAGAATGCCAGCGCTTCACGGCCATCGCGGGCGGCAAGCACCTCGTGGCCTTCGCCTTGCAAGAGTTCCGCCACGGCTTCGCGCGTGACGGTGTCGTCCTCGGCCAGGAGCACGATCACCACCGCCTCCTTTCCGGGAACGGGATCACCAGCCGGAACTTTGCGCCACGATCAGCGGGAACGAGCTCCAGCCGCCCGCCCATGCGCTCCGCCAGCTCGCGGCTGATGGCGAGCCCCAGGCCGGTGCCGCTCGCGCCTTCATTGACCCGCGAACCGGCACGCTCGAAGGGGAGGAAAACCCGCTTGCGCGCGTCCGCCGGAATGCCTGGCCCATCGTCCTCCACCTCGACGACGAACTGTCCTGCAACCTCCGGGAACCTCACAACGGCCTTCGCGCCCTCGCCCGCGTATTTCTCCACGTTGGAGAGCAGGTTGGAGAGAATCTGCCAGAGGGCATCGCGGTCCAACGTCAGGTCGCCCTTCAGGTAGTCGTCGTATTCACAGACGATCGATTTCCTTTCGAACAAGGGCGCAAAGCTTTCCTGGAGTCCGCCGAGCACCTCATCCGGATCGCACGACATATTCCGGGATTCCGCCGTGCCCTTCTCGATGCGGGCGAAAGCGAGCACATTGTCCACGATGCGGGAAAGCCGCGATGTCTCCTCACGGATCAGTCCGAGGCGGCGGCGGATCTTGCCGTCCTCGACCGGCAGGCTGTCGAGCGCGAGGTCGGTATTGAGCAGCAGGTTGGTCAGCGGCGTGCGGAGTTCATGCGAGACCTGATTGACGAAGCTCACCCGATCGGCCGCGAGGCGGATCGCTTTCCGCTGCCATGTGGCGATGGCGATGCCGCCGCCTAACAGCAGCGCCGCGATCACGAAGGAACCGGCAAGCACCGGCACCCGATAAGTGGTGACCACGCGCACCGGGTAGTGACGG
>CBKZPU010000031.1:0-35252 GCA_966696705.1 uncultured Verrucomicrobiaceae bacterium
TCACGCGGGATGAATCCCGCGCTCCCAGTGTGCTTTCGCGCTCCGAAAGCGGGCTTAATCCCGTGCCATTCGGGACTGCTCTCTTTCACCAACCCGGCCCGGATCGACACACCCCCACCGCTTCCGGACCACCGCAATTGAATTCCATCCACAAATCTCACGCCCCCTCATTCCCCTCCGCTTCTTGATCGATGCACCACCAATTTGCGCGTAGGATCACGCTCCGCATGTTCGCCTTGCTCCGCTTCCTTGTCGTCCTGCTGCTCGCGCCCGCACTTCCCGGAGCCTCCTTCTCTCCCGCCGCCCTCGCAAAAATCGACGACGCCATCTCGCAAGCCATCACCGACGCGAAGACCCCCGGCGCGGTTTTCCGCATGGAACGCGAGGACGCCATCTATCAGAAAGCCTACGGCGACCGCGCCATCCTCCCGCAGCGCGAGCCGATGACCGCGGACACCATCTTCGACGCCGCCTCCTTGACCAAGGTCGTCGCCACCACCTCCGCGGTGATGAAGCTCGCCGAAAGCGGCAAGCTCGACCTCGAAGCGCCGGCCAGCCGCTACCTCCCGGAGTTCCGCGGCAACGAAAAGGAAACCATCACCCTGCGCCAGCTCCTCACCCACACCTCCGGCCTGCGCGCGGGACTGCCACCGCAGGGCGATTGGCAGGGAAAGGAGGGCGCGCTGAAAGCCGCCTGCGCGGAACCCCTGCCCGTGAAACCCGGCACCGCCTACCGCTACAGCGACATCAATTTCATCCTGCTCGGCTTCGTCGTCGGGCGAGTCAGCGGCACCACGCTGGATGCCTTCTGCGCCAAGGAAATATTCCAGCCGCTGAAGATGAAGGACACCGCCTTCCGTGCGCTCGATCCCGGCGATGTCTCACGCATCGCCCCGACCATCGTCACCGATGGCACGCCCTTGCGCGGTGTCGTCCACGATCCCACCGCACGACGCATGGGCGGCGTGGCCGGACATGCGGGCGTGTTCACCACCGCCGCCGACCTCGGACGCTTCACCCGCATGATGCTGAATGGCGGCGAGCTCGATGGCGTGCGGATCTTCAAGGAAGAGACCGTCAAGGCGATGACCTCCGTGCAAACCCCGCCCGGCCTGCCGCGGCGCGGCTTCGGCTGGGACATCGATTCGCCCTACGCTGGCCCCCGCGGCGACGTCTTCCCCATCGGCAGCTACGGCCACACCGGGTGGACCGGCACGCGGCTGTGGCTCGACCCCTTCTCGAAGACCGCCACGATCTTCCTCGCGAACCGCAATCATCCCGATGAAGAAGGCAACGTCGTCCCCTTGCAGCGCGAGCTCGGCACGCTGGCAGCGCAAGCGATTGAAGGCTTCGACTTCACTCAGGTCAAAGGCGCGCTGCCACCCGATCCCGCCAACCCGCCAATCGTCCGCCGCGCAAGGAAAGACGGCCCGGTGCTGAATGGCATCGATGTCCTCAAGCGTGACGCCTTCCGCCAGCTCCGCGGCCGCAAGATCGGCTTGATCACCAACCACACCGGCATCGACCGCGAACGCAATCCCACCATCGACCTCTTGCACGCCGCGCCGGAGTTGAAACTGGTGGCCCTCTTTTCTCCGGAGCACGGCATCCGCGGCGAGCTGGATCAGGAAAAAATCGGCGACACCGTGGACGGGAAGACCGGCCTGCCGGTGTTCAGCTTGTACGGGGAACGTCGTACTCCATCCGCGGAACAGTTGCAGGGCATCGATACCCTCGTCTTCGACGTGCAGGACATCGGCTGCCGCTTCTACACCTACATCTCCACCATGGCGAATTGCCTGGAAGCGGCCGGCAAGGCCAAGCTGCGCTTCATCGTGCTCGACCGCGTCAATCCCATCGGCGCGACCGTCGAGGGTCCGGTGCTTTCCACGGAACGAAGCTTCGTCGCCGCCCACGAGATCCCGCTGCGCCACGGCATGACCGCCGGCGAGTTGGCGCGCCTCATTCATGCCGAGCGCAAGTTCGCCGCCGCCCCCGGCGTGATCCGCTGCGAAGGCGGTTCGCCCCTGCGCTGGTTCGATGAAACCGGCCTGCCATGGCGCGACCCGTCGCCGAACATGCGCGGCGTCACCGCCGCGACCCTCTATCCCGGCGTCGGCCTGCTGGAATTCTGCAAGGTCAGCGTCGGCCGCGGCACCGGCACCCCGTTCGAACTACTAGGAGCGCCGTACATCGATGACCTCAAGCTGGCTGCCGAATTGAACAAGGCCGCCCCCAAAGGCATCCGGTTCGTCCCCGTCCGCTTCACCCCCACGGCCAGCGTTTTCAAGGACGAGGAATGCCGCGGCGTCCGGCTGTTGTTGACCGATCGCGAAGCCTTCCGCGCCGCCGACCTCGGCATGACGCTCGCCGCCACGCTGCACCGCCTGCATCCGGACGACTTCAAGCTCGGGGAAATGCAAAAGCTACTCGGCGACGCGGAAACGCTCGCGGCAATCCGGAAAGGCGAGTCGCTGGAAGCGATCCGCAAGACCCGCGACCGCGCTGTGCCGCTCTTCCTGAAGCGGCGCGAGCCCTGCTTGCTCTACCAGCGGCCCTAGGAGGTCGTTTGGAAAATCCAATGGCAGGGATCTTTCTCCGAAAGGTCCGGCGGTGAGCGACCCCTATCCAAGGATCCGCGCTGGAGGCCATTGAGGCCCGCCATCCGCCGGACGGCTCGGAGAGCCATCCCTGCCCAACTCTCTAACAAGACCCTATTCCAACACCAAAAACCCCAACCCCACCGCGATCTTCTTGGCCTCCGGCGACGAACTCGCCCAGCGCACGAATTCCAACACCTCCGCCCGCGCGCTTTCACGATGGTAATAGTAGTAATGCCGGAGCAAGGGATAGCGCGCGACATCTTTCCCCAAGGGATCGATGCCATCGATCCGGACGACACCAAGCCCTTTCGCCCGCGCATAAGCCAGTCCCACATAGCCGATCCCGTTGGGATCCTTCACCATCCCCATGCCAGGGAGGTCGCCACCCTGAAGCTTGTTCGCCCCTTTCGCATAGGGCCGGCCATTCATCGCCGCCTGTTGAAAGTCCTTGTAGGACCCCGAGGCCGTGTTGCGAGTGTAGATGGAAACCGGCGCATCGGGTCCCCCCACCGCCTTCCAGTTCGCATGGTCACCGGCAAAGAGCCCCTCCAACCGGGCCAGTGAAAGATCTCGCACCGGATTCTCCGCATTGACGGCGATCACGAAGACGTCGGTGGCGGCGTCCACCCGCTTGAGAACGATGCCCGCCTTCTCGAAGGGCGCCATCTCCTCCGGCTTGAGCACCCGGCCGGCCATCAGGATGTCGGTCTTGCCCGCGAGAAAGTCGGGCAGCGCCCCGACGGTCCCCTCGGCGGCGATTTCAAAGGTCACCGCCGGGTGCTGCGCCTTGTAGGTCTCGCCAAGCTGGGGCACCAGCTTCGCTCCGAGCGCATCGGATCCGCCGAGCCGGATACTTCCGGCCTGAAGCTGCGACACGCCCAAGACAACCAAAGCGAGGAGGATTTTCACACCCGGGACCTGAACCGGATGGCCGCCGATGCAAGCAAACCATCGTGACCAAACCGCCCCGTTTCCAAGTCCCATATCCATCGATACTCAACAGACACGAATTGCTAGAGCGATCTTGCACCTGTGCCGGATCGTCACAATGAAAAGACCCGGCCCCGCGAGCTGCGGAGCCGGGCCGTTGAAGCGAGTCATCACCTCACTCCGGCGTCACTTCCAGCCGCACGAAGATGCGGCCCGCGCCCACCGGCAGCGTGTAGCTCACCGAGCCCGCCGTGTTGCTGAGGTTCGGATCGGTGACCAACACCGCATCCCACGAGGTCAGGTTCGTCGAGGTCTTGACCACGAACTGCGTGCCATACGCCGAACTCGCGATATTGCCGCCGTTCGGCCACGTCACCACGCCGCCCGTCACGCCGGGATTCGCGGTGAATCCGGCCGCCGCATTCGTGAAGTACTCGATGCCATTGACCACGCCATCGCCATCGAAGTCCTGCTCCGCGGTCTGCCCGCCGGCATTCGCAGCCGCCCAGCTTTCGTAGCCCGCGACCGCACCGACGTGGACCACGCCGGTTCCGGAGAAGCGGGTGTCATCGATGTGCGTGGCCCCGGAACCCGTCGCACCCCACGTGCCGGTCGCCTGCTCGACGCCGCCGAAGAACAACGAGCCGACGACTTCCGTTCCGCTCGGCTCGACCTTCGCGCCACTGGCGATCACCAGCTTGCCGGTGTCGGCAAGCGCGTCGCCATCCACCGCGAGCACGCCCGCATTCACCACGGTATCGCCGGTGTAGGTGTTGGTGCCGGTTAGAGTGAAGGTGCCCGCGCCATTCTTGATGAGGCCGCCGGTTCCGGAAATGACACCCGCGAAGGCGGTGCTCGCGTCACCCTTGCCGCCCGTGGTCAGCGTCGCGGCGCCGAGCAGCACCTGGGCGTCCGGCTCGTCGCCGGCCAAGGAACCGATCGTGTTGTCGAAGCCATTGAGGTCGAGCTTTCCGCCGACGTTGTGGTTCGGAATGATGAAGTGCGAGTTCGGCGAGAACACGTTGGCCGCGCCCGCCTGCATCACGTTCTCGCGAATGTAGGTGTCGCCGCTGTAGGTGTGCGTGCCGGAGAACTGCATCACCTGGTTGACCGAGCCACCCCACTGGATGGTCAGGGCGACCGTTCCTCCGCTGCCGCCATCCTGGATGGTTCCGGCCCACACCGGCGTCACGGCGTCGCGAGCGGCCAGCACCAGTTGCGCGGCGCCCGTGCCGCTGTTGGTGATGGTGCCGCCGCTGCCGCTGACGCGCTTGATCCGGTTGTTGATGCCGTTGGTGCCGGTGTCGTTCAGATCCCAGACCCCGCCATTGATGATCGCCTCGTTGGCAATGACCCCGTTCCACACCTGCGGCGATGCCGCGAGCTGATAGGCCGGATTCATCTTCAGCGTGCCGCCGGTGATCGTGAGGTTGTTGAAAGCGGCATGCGTGGTCTTGCCAAAGCTCACCGTGCCTTCTTCCACGCGCAGGCTCATCCCGCCCACGGAGGCGACTCCGGCGGCCTCATCGATGGTCAGCGTGTTCGTTCCGCTCTTCGTCACCTGGCCGCCGCCATTCGTCCGGCGCAGCGCTCCATCCCAGCGGATGTCGCCGCTGCCGTTGATCGTGAAATCGCTGATGACGTAGCCAGCCGCCGCCGTGGGATTGAAGCCCGTGGTGATGGTGGCGGCGGTGGCCGAGCTGTTGGTGATCACGCAGCCGGTGGCACCGTTGTTGACGAGCTCGTTGGCGATCGTCTTGCCGTTGAGATCGAGCGTCGCCGCTCCGGAGCTGATGGTCAGCAGGCCGCTGCCGAAGGCGCTGTTGTTTCCCGCCTGCAAGGTGCCGCCAGCGAGGGTGGTGCCGCCGCCGTAGGTGTTCGCGGACGAAAGCGACAACGTCTCCGCGCCCGTTTTCGTGAGCGCCACCAGCGCCCCGGGCCCGCTGTCGGAAATCATGCCGGAAAGCGTGGTCGGGAAGTCGCCCTCCACCGTGACGGTCGCATTGGCCGCCCCGGTGTTGGTGATGTTCGCGGCGCTATCCTGGAAATCCGCGCTCAACGCGGTGCCCTTGAGATCCAGGTTCGTGTTCAGCGCCAGCGTGCCGACGCTGAAGGACGTCCCGCCAAGCTGGACCCCGCCGCTGCCCGCCATCGTCAGGATCGCCGTCGGACCCGTCACCGTCGTCGCGGAAACGGTCAGCGGATTGGCACTGCTGTTCGACCACGTCTGGTCCACCGCCACCTGCAGCGAGGACATCGCCAGCGTCGCGCCGCCATTGCCGCTTTCCACGGTGATGCCGCCCCCTTGCAGCGAGAGCAAGTGACTGCCGCTGGTGGAGACCGCCGCGGAACTGCCGCGGTACGTCAGGCCGAGGATGTCGAAGTTCCCGCCGAGGGTATGCGACAGGTTCGTCGGCGAGTTGTTGCTGAAGAACACCTGCGTCGATGCCCCGGGGCTGGTATTGATGAAGGTCCCGCCGGTGGCCGTGGTGGTAAAGTTCCCCTGCCCCGCGGCGTTGTCGCTCCAGTTGCTCCCCTTCGTCCCCGACCAATAGGCCGCGCCCGGCGCCGCGGCGCCGCTGGTGTGGAGGACGATGCTGTTCTCCGTGACTTCCAGCGTGCCGCTGATCCCGAAGGCCAGCGCGGGATTCGCCAAAGTGATCGCTCCCACCGTGGTGCCGGTGCCCGTCGCGAAGCCCGCGCCGCTGCCGCTGGAGAAGGTGGCCAGCGTGTAGGATTGGTTCGCCTGCAGGCCAAGGTTTGTCACGGTGATCGCCACGCCGCCGGCATCGACGACGAGGCTGTTGAAAACACTGAGCGAGTCATTCGTCACACCAGCCACTTCAAGCAGCAGCGCCGCCGTGTCCGCGCCGGTGGCGCCGCCGAGCGTGAGGCCGGCCGCTCCCTGGACCGTCAACATCGAGGTCGCCGCCCCGTTGACGAGGTCGATCGTCGCGTTCGCCCCGGTGGCGGAAGCGGCGTTCGTCACCGTCAGGTTGCCGGTGGGATCGAGCAAGCCGCCGCTCGTCACCGCCACGGCGTTGAGCGTCTTGCCATCCGCCGCCTTCAGGGTGCCGGTGCTGTTCACCGTCACCGCGCTATTGGGAATCGTCCCGGAAGAAGCGATCTCCAGCGTGCCGCCGTCCACCGTGGTGGCGGCCGTGTGGAGGTTCGAGCCGGACAAGGTCAGCGTCCCGCTCCCCACCTTGGTCAGCGCGATGTTCGTCGTCCCGGTATTGGAACGAAAGCCGCCATTGAAAGTGGTGTTCGTGTTCAGTGCGCCGACGCTGACGGTCGTCGTTCCCGCGCCGTTGTTGCGGATCTGCGCGCCACCCGCGAGCGAGCCGAACTGGATCGTGCCGAGCCCGAAGTTCAGCGCGATCCCGCCCGCGACGTCGCGGTTCAAGACCCACGCCGCCGAGGAACTGCCCGCCGTCGTCGCATTGAAGGCCGTGCGGTTGTTGCCGTCGTTGGTCTGCGTGAAGGTGCCGGTGAAGCCGCTGTTGTCGCCGCTGAAGGTGATCGACTTCGCGCCGGTCCCACCCGCGGTCTGGGTGAGCGAACCATTGCCCGAGAGATTGCCCGTCAGCACCACGCTGCCACTGCCGTTGAGGTTCACCTGGCGCGTGCCGGAGATCGCGATGGCGCTGCCGATCGTCACGCTGCTGGCCGATGCGTTCACCACATTGCCCGTCAGCGAGAAGGTGCCGGCGTGCGCGGAATCGATGACATAGGCGCCGGACGTGCTGGAGAAGGTGATGCCCGCCACCTCGAAGGCGGTTGAAGCCGTGAGGTTGTTCGCAAGGTTCAGGCCGGCAGTGCCAGCCGCGTTGAAGGTCCAACTGCTGCCCGAGACAGGCAGCACGTCCCAGTTGGCGGCGGTGGCGAGATTGGCGTCGGTGTTTCCGTTCCAGATGCTCTGGGCGGACGCCGCGGAGGAAAGGATCACCGGTCCGAAGGCAAGCGCGGTGGCGAGCAGGGCGGAACGGGACGTGAGTACGTGGTTCTTCATGGGTTCTGATGTGACGTGGATTTGAAATGCCGGCGGTGGTTATTGGGTTCCCGCAACGCGGCTTGGGCGACCTCATCTCCTCTCGCGCTTCCCTTGCCGCCATGCCCCTCTGCTTTACACTGGTAAATTGACAGCCCCGGCATCCTGCGGAGACAGTCGCCGGGGTGCGGCACCTCCCGTAACAAACCCAGGACATGACACCGGAACCCGAAAACCGCCGCTACAGCCTGCGCGACATCGCCCGCCAGCTCGGCGTGAGCCACGCCGCGGTCTCGATGGCCTTGCGCGATAGCTCGCGGATCTCCGCCCCGCTCAAGGAGAAGATCCGCAAATATGCCGAGGAAGTCGGCTACCGGCCCGATCCGATGCTCACCGCCCTCGCGAGCTACCGGCAGAGCAAGTCGAGCCCCGCCATCCAGGCGGCCATCGCCTGGATCAACGCGTGGCCCGAACCGGAAAATCTCCGCACCTACCGCGAATTCGATGCCTACTGGCACGGCGCCAGCGCCGCCGCCGAGAAGTTCGGCTATCGCCTGGAGGAATTCCGCGTCGGCCGGGAATGCAGTCCGCGGCGCTTGCATCAGATCCTCTCCACCCGCGGCATCCGCGGCCTGCTGCTCCCACCGCATCAAGTGCAACCGGATTGGGACGACTTCCCCTGGTCGTCGTATTCGCTCGTCCGCTTCGGCCGCAGCCTCGCCGAACCCCACACCCACCTCGTCACCGCCGACCAGGTCGCCAATACCATGCTGGCCATCCGCGAGATCCTCAAGCGGGGCTACCGCCGCGTCGGCCTGGTCACCGAAGAACGCCGCATCCACGAAAGCGGCCACCTCTTCGAGGGAGGCTACCTCGTCGCCCAACGCTCGATCCCCGAGGACGATCGCGTGCCCGTCATGGCCCTCGGCGCCTTTCCCGCCAGCCAGCGCGCCAAGGCCATCGCCGCCTGGATCAAAAAGCACCGGGTCGAGGCGATCTTCACCGATGTCGCGGAAGTGCCGGCGCTGCTGGAGAAACAAGGCATCCGCATTCCCCGCGACATCGCGCTCGCGGTCACCAGCGTGCTCGACGCCCAAGCCGATGCCGGCATCGACCAACATCCGGAGGAAATCGGCCGAGTCGGCCTCCTGATGCTGAACTCCTTGATCAACGATGGCGCGCGCGGCATCCCCGGGATCTTCCGCCAGATCCTCGTCGAGGGATCGTGGGTCGATGGCTCCACGCTGCCGGACCGGCGGCGATAGGTCATCTTGCGGTCCGCTTGTGCGGCACTGGGAGCGCGGGATTCATCCCGCTTCGCTGTCCATGGGAGCGCCGGTCTTCAGACCGGCTGAATGGTCCCTCACTGCCCTCCTAACAAACGGCCAGAGTCTTCAAAAGCCCCAACGGGGCGAAATCCCTCAGCCCAGGGCAAGCGCAGCGTCGCCCTGGGTCCGCCGATGAAAGTCGCATGGCGGCCTGAAAGGTCGCGAGACCTGCGCCGCGTGAAGACCCGACGCCCATCGCTCCAGCTTGCGCCCTCGGACAGCCAGCTTCCTCTGCTCCCCCTCAATTGCCATCAGCCCCAACGGGGCGAAATCCCTCAGCCCAGGGCAAGCGCAGCGTCGCACTGGGTGAGGCGATGGAAGGCGCATGGCGGCCTGAAGGGCCGCGAGACGTTAGCGGCGTGAAAAACCAACACGCGGCGGTTTCCCGAATCCGCCCCCCCGGACTCACCTCCCCAACAACCACACCCCCGCGCTGAAGTCCCCGGCCGACTCGACAACCATCGCGCCGTTCTCAATCCGAACGGATCCAAGCCCTTGGCTTTCCCGGATCTCCCATCCGGTCCCATCACCCAGTGGCACGGTCATCCTTTCCGGCGACCCGGCAAAGGTATGCAGCACCACCAGCGCCTGCGATTCCGACGTGCGGACCACCGCCTGCCATCCCTGCGGGTGACGCCAGCTTTCCCCCAGCTCGCCGAATCTACGACTGGTGCCGTACTTGATCACCGGCGCCGCCTTGCCATAGAGCGCGATCATCTCACGGACGAGCTTCCATGATTCCTCCGGCAATCTCGCGATGCCGCCAGACAAGCACATGCGACCCAGGAACGTCGCGGCCAGGCTGTACTGGACCCGCTGGAGCGAATCATGCGGGTGAAGCACTGCCCATATCTGATTCTGCCGCGGCAACAGCAGCCGGTGCAGGTTCGCGGCGATCAGCGGGATCTCGACCAACTCGTGCGCGTCGGAGAACGACGACATCGCCGTGCGCGCCATCATCGATGGCTCCAGCCGATGCCCGCCGGACGAGCAGTTCTCGATGACCAGCTCCGGCAAGCGCTCGCGGATCTTGTCGAAGAAGCGATAGGTCCCCTCGATCTGGCGGCGCAGTCCCTCGCCCTGCGAGTCCGGATGATCGCAGCCAAGGCCGGCCGTCTCGTTATAATCCACCTTGAGATAGCCGAAGCCACAGCTCTCTAACAGATCGATGACCTTCTCCGTGAGGTAGTCGATCGCCACGGGATCGTTGAGATCCCAGAAGCGCCGCTCGCGCACCGTCACCGGGATGCCGTCGCGAGTGATGAAATGCTCGCCCAGCTTGAAGGCCGCGCTTTGCGATCCCACGGTCTCCATCTCGAACCACAGCCCCGGAATGAGGCCGCGTTCGCGGATCGCATCGGCCGTCCCCTTGAGTCCATTCGGGAACAGCGTCTCGCTCGGATTCCAGTCGCCATGGCCGCTGCTCCAATCCGTATCGGCGGACTTGTACCAGCCGGCATCGATCACCAGATAGCGAACCCCGGAACCCTTCAGCCGGTCCGCGATCGCGCACAGGTTCTCATGTGAGGGATCGCCCCAGGTGGTGCACCACTCGTTGAATATGACCGGCAAGTCCTGCTCCACCGCCGGCTGGAGATTGACCGCGGCATCCTGCATCGCCGTGAGGCGGTCACAGAGGTCGTCCAGATCCCCCCGCACGCAAGCGACCGTGGCCAGCGGGCTCTCGATCGACTCACCCGGCTGGAGCGTCTTCATCCAGTGCCCGGACTCGCGGTCGGCGAGACCGCCGGAAATCGCGACGTCGTCATGCTGGCGGAAGATTTCCATCTGCCACGAACCGGCCCACGCGAGTTGCGCGCCCCAAAGTACGCCGGGCATCGTATCTTCGATCGCGACGAAGGGAAACCACCGCCGCACCGGCATCGTGCCGAGCTGGCCGAATCGCTCGCTGAACGCACCCGCGCCCGACCACGAGCGCTCCAGGTGAAGTTCCTCGAGGCTGCGGCACTCATGGCGCCCCTCGGCGCTCCACACCGAGCGGAAGCGGTGCACCTTCAAGCGGCCCGGCGCATCGGCCTCATGGAACGGCGAAATGCCCGCAAGCGAGAAGCTGGCGAGCATCTCGAGCGCCACCGGATTGTTGGAACCATTGGCGAACGTACTCCCGACCGTGAATGCCCCGTCCCCCTTCCTCCAGCTCAAGCGGTGGATGGCCTCCAGCCCGTCCTCGCTGACGAGCTTCGTTTCGATGACCGTCGTGTCTCCCTCCTCGATCACCTGCTGCCCTGCCGGCGTGAAACGCTTCAGGCTTTCCGAATTCCGCATCGTGTGCCCCTGCGCGAAAGCGCCGGGATACGGGTCGCCCACGAGCTTGAATTGCAACAACGACTCGACCGGCCGCGCGGGCCACGGGTCATCGCCGGGGAGCGCGTCGATGAAGGCCTCGCCGCGCAGCGACTCGCGCGGCGGCACGGCTTGATCCACCAGCGACGCCGGCAGCAGTTCCAAGCCGACCCGCCCGGTCGCCGGATCGTGCGGATAGCGGACGAGCGTGTCGCCGAACGTGTGGACGGACAGGTATTCGCGAGGCATGGATGTCTTTCCTGGGAGTGCCGGGCATCAGACCGGCTTTGATTGGGGATCGTAGGCGCGGCGGTGACACCGCGGAAGCCGGCAGGGCGGATTGCCCCCGCTCCGCGTTCTCAAGAACGCGCCTACCGGGGAAGAACTACCACCAGGTTTCCTTCCCGCCCATCTCCCGGGCGAGGGCCTCCATCAGATAGTAGTCGCCCCAGCTCGTGTAGGCGCACTTGGCATAGCCCACGCCATCGCCGACCTGGCCGTGCTTCAGCACGCCCTCG
Source organism: uncultured Verrucomicrobiaceae bacterium (assembly GCA_966696705.1). Lineage (GTDB taxonomy): Bacteria > Verrucomicrobiota > Verrucomicrobiia > Verrucomicrobiales > Akkermansiaceae > Haloferula. Next base: position 11,675 of record CBKZPU010000031.1, read on the forward strand.
ATGGCAAGGTCGTGATCGAGGTAATCGTCCGAGCACAGCCGCTCGAGCAAGGCGCGCTTGGTCGCGGTGATCGACTCGTCGGCAGCTCCCAGCGCCTCAAGCTCCTGGAACGCGCACACCGCCACCGCGGCGGCGGATGAGTCGCGGATCCGCGGCGCCCCGTTGTCGCTATCCAGCCGGAAGTCCCACACCGGCACGAGCTCGTCGTCGAGCAGTGAAATGAATTTCCGCGCCACGCGTAGCGCCGCACCGAGGTAGTCGCTATCGCCGGTATAGCGGTATCCCATCGCGAATCCGTACATCGCCCAGGTGGTCCCGCGCGCCCAATGGCTCTCGATCCCACGACCGCAGTAGTTGTCCCCGCCCGCCGGCGAGCCGAGCACCGGATCGAAGCGATACGAGTGATACACCGAGTCATCCGGCCGCACGAACCAGCGCAAGGTGGTATTGCTGTGGCGGATGGCGATTTCCTTGAAGCGCGACTCGCCCGTTTCCTCCGCCGCCCAATACAGCAGCGGCAGATTCATCATGCAGTCAATGATCGCCAGCCCCGCGTAATCGGTGTCCGGCTCGTCCATCCGGCCCCAGGCGCGGATATAGTTTCCCTGCGGGATGAAGCGGCCGGCCAGAACCTCCGCTGCCTTCAGCCCGAGCTCGCGATGACGTGCCTCGCCGGTCAGCTTGTGCAGCGCCACCGAGTACAGCGAGTAGAGGAACCCGATGTCGTGCATCGTGTCCGCCGCATGCTCGCCGACCTTCGCGGCGTACCACGGCTCCAGTCGTTCCACCTGGCGGATGAAGTGCTCGTCTTCCGTCTCCCGCCACGCCAACAGTGCCATGCCGGTGATGAAGGAGCTGGTCCAGTTCCCGATCTCGTAAAACCCTTCCTTCCACTCCGGATAGTGGCCATTCACGGCGAAGGCCCAGGTCGTCGGACGATCGGCGAGCGCCTCGATGTTGCGGCGGGTCTTGGCGATACACAGGTCGAGGGCCCGGCGCAGCGAGGTGCTCGCGGAAACCGGAGTGGTGACAACGGCTGGAGTCATGAATGGAAAAACGTGCGTGAAATTGCGACGACAGGAAAGTCCCGTCGCGGATCAAGGTGGAAGGTGCGGCGCAGCTTGCCCGGAGTTGCGGAAGCCGCACTTTGTTTCGGTGTTTCCGTGGAAAGCGGTCACCGGCGTCGGGCGGTCGATCATGGCAGCCCCCCAAGCGGGCCGCCGTGAAGAAAACCCAAAAACTCCACGGCGGCCCTTTCCCGTAATTCTTGGGCGGGAAATCATGCGCCCCCGATCCGCAGCCACTCCGGGCCACGTCAGGCGCGCGGACCGACCTTGAAGCGGACCGGCCATGGCGCAACGCGCCCCCCCATTTACAGTGGTAAACCGCCAGCCATCCCCTCGCCACGCCTGCCTGCCTTCCTTCGCTTACCACGGAAAGTAGTTCGGCAAGCAACACGGCATCCATCCCAACGTAGCTCCACCGCTTTCCTTGGATTCACCCACTCTACCCTCCTGCCTCACTTCGTTCATGAAATCCCTCCGCACCCTGCTCCTCGCGGTCTCGCTGTGTTCCCTCGCCCCGGCCTTCGCCCGCGACTTCATCCACCCCGGCGGCCTGCACACCCAAGCCGACCTCGACCGCATGAAGACCAAGGTCGCCGCGAAGGAACAACCGTGGTTCGATGCATGGAACGCCTTCATCCGCGATCCCAAGGCGCAGGACACCTACAAGGCCCGTCCCGCTCCCAACATGGGCAGCCGCCAGCGCGCGCAGGACGACGCCACCGCCATGTACTACAATGCCCTGCGCTGGTACATCTCCGGTGACGAAAGCCACGCCCAATGCGCCGTGCGCATCGCCAACGACTGGGCCGCCACCGTCCGCGAAAGGCCCTACGGCGACGAACTCAGCGGCATCCCCATCGGCAGCTTCGCCCTCGCTGCCGAGGTGCTGCGCGTCTATCCCGGCTGGGCCAAGGACGACTTCGAGAAATTCAAGCGCATGATGGTCGCGCACTGGTATCCCAAGTGCAGCGACTTCATCCAGAACCACCGTGGCGGCCCGGTCGATCGCTCGTGGGCGAATTGGGACGCCTGCAACATGCTCGCCGTGCTCGGCATCGGCGTGCTCTGCGATGACCAGGCGAAGTTCGATGAAGCCGTCGAGTACTTCAAGAACGGCAAGGGCATGGGCAGCATCAAGAACGCCGTGCCCTTCACCTATCCCGGCGGCCTCGGCCAGTGGCAGGAAGCCGGCCGCGACTTCGCCCACACCATGGGCGGCCAGGGACTCCTCGCCGAGTTCTGCCAGACCGCCTTCAACCAGGGCGTCGATCTCTTCTCCCACGACGACAACAAGCTGCTCAAGGGCAGCGAATACGCCGCGCAATACACCCTGTGGCAAGGTGTCCCCTACACCTTCTACAACAACTCGGACCAGGCGATGCAGTACTACATCTCGACCAACTACAAAGGTCGCCTCGCCGCCTCCCACTTCGAGCTGCTCTACAACCACTACGTCGTCCGCAAGGGCCTGAAGGCTCCCAACGTGCAACGCTTCGCCGAACTGCGCCGGCCGGAGCCCGGCGAGATCGACATCTTCGGCCACGGCACCCTCACCTTCACCCTCGACCCCAAGGCCTCGCCTCTAACAACCACGCCACCCCCAGTACCACGCGAGGTCTCCGCAGCGCCCGGCATCGGCCGCATCGAGCTGAAGTGGTCGCCCTCCGGCGCCTACTCCGCGCACGGCTACGATGTCTCCCGCGCCACCTCGAAGAACGGCCCCTTCAAGTCCATCCACTCCACCAACAACTGGACCACGCCCGCCTACACCGACACGAACGTCGAGCCCGGCACGACTTACCACTACACCATCGCCGCGCTCAACAACGCCGGCAAAAGCGAGCCCTCCGCACCCGTCACGGCCAAACCCGCCAAGCCCGGCACCCTTCCCCTTGCCTTCCGATCGGTCTCCACGGAAGGCGCCACCTTCTCCGATGCCGCCGGCCGCTCGTTCATCGTCCCCGCCACCGGCAAGGGCATCGATGGCAGCTTCGCCGGCCTCCCCGTCGAGGGCGACTTCGACCTCACCGCACGCCTGATCGAGTGGCGCGGACCCGTCGACCTGATGGGCATCGTTGTTAGAGAAGACGGCGGCAAGTCTCCTCGTGCCGCCGCCATGACCCTCGGCGAAATTGGCGGCCGCCAGGCCCGCTTCCGCACCCGCGACGACAAGGGCAAGGTCTCCACCAAGCGCGGCAACGACTACACCTGGCTGCCCATCTGGTTCCGTATCCAGCGCCACGGCGACGACTTCACCGCCTGGCAATCGCCCGATGGCATCGAGTGGTTCGAAGTCGGCAAGCACACCGTCAAGCTCGCCCCAACCGCCCTCGCCGGCCTGCTCGTCAGCGCCGGCGGCAACCCGCCCGGCACCAAGAAGGAAGACGCCCCGCAGGGCCATTTCGACCACGTCACCATCGAAAAGAAACTCCCCGCCCCACCGCCCGCGCCGGGCACCCTCAAGGCCATCCAAGCTGCCAGCGACGTCGTCCAACTCGACTGGACCCTCCCGTCCCCCACCGCCGATTCCAAGCAACCCCCGCTCGCCGGCATCAAGGTCGAAGCCTCCCTCGACGGCGCTCCCTTCTACGAAATCGCCGACCTCCCCGGCACCGCCACCCGCTTCGAAAACACCGGCCTCAAAAGCCCCGCCGCCCTCCGCTACCGCATCCGCGCCTACCACCGCGGCGGCTACTCCCCCTACTCGAACGCCGCGCCGTAGGGGCCAGATGGCAGATGATCTGGCGGACCGCCGAATGCGGCAGCAAAGTGGTCCGCACTCTCCGAGTGCGGTCGAAGCACTAGGTGGCCGGTTAACACCCCGCGCTCCGCCTTCCCTCGCCCCCGCGTTCTCACGAACGCACCTTCCCTCGCCCCGGCATTCTCACGAACGCGCCTTCCCTCACCCCCACCTCACGAACGCCCCCCACCTCACGAACGCCCCCCTACCTCACGAACGCCCCCCACCTCACGAACGCCCCCGCCGATCGCACACAACACTTCGTTCTCCCGAACTTTCTGGTAACCTTCACCACGCCATGAAGTTCGCCGCCCGCCTCCTCGCCTGCCTGCTCCTCTTCGCCGGCCAGGCGCTCCCGGTGCGCGCCGACAATGACAATTTCGCCGAGGCCACCGACCTCGCCACCTTCACCCTCCCCTACACCGGCTGGGTCGGCGGCAGCGGCACCGCCGAGACCGGCGAACCCGCCCACGCCGGCAGCCCCGCGGCGAATTCCTACTGGTTCCACTGGAAGGCCCCCGCCTCCAGCCCCTGCATCTTCCGCGAGTACCTCAATGGCAGCGCCTCCCGCATCGCCATCTACACCGGCGACACCCTGACCTCGCTCACCCTCGTCGCCCAAGGCACCGGACGCGTCTTCTTCCCCGCCACCGCCGGCGTCGTTTATCGCATCGCCATCGACAGCCCCTCGTCCGATGTCGTCCAGTTCAAGCCCTACCCGGTCGGCGGTGCCGACGATATCGCCAGCGCCGAGCCCATCACCGGCACCCTGCCGCTGCGCGTGAAGGGCAACAACGCCCTCGCCACCCCGGCCCCCACCGACGAGGACTGGCACCCCGAATTCCACCCCACCGCCACCGTCTGGTGGGTGTGGACCGCTCCCAGCTCCGGTGCCGTCCGGCTGGATGCCCGCTATTCCGACTTCGGCACCCGCCTCACCGCCTACGAACGCGCCCCCGGCGGCTCCCCGGTCCGCTGCGGTGCCGGCTACGAGGCCACCGGCATGCCGGTCACCGCCGGCAACGATTACCTCTTCTGCATCGATGCCATCGGCGATCCCGGCGAGATCGGCTTCTGGCTCGAATGGTTCCCCGCCACCGTCCCGCCGAACGACCACATCGCCAACGCCACCGACCTCGGCTCCCCGCGCGTCGCCTGTGATGGCGAATGGATCTACTTCGCCACCGCCGAGGCTGGCCTGCCGAACGAAGACACCGGCAATCCTCAATGGGGCATCCCCGGCGACCATAGCCTGTGGTGGAAATGGACCTGCCCGCAGACCGGCACCTACCGCTTCTCCCTGCTCGGCAGCGACGGCATCGCCACCATCAACGTGTACACCGGCAGCCCCGCCCTGCTCGGCTTCATCGCCGGAACGGAAAACCCGGGCGGCGTCCGCATCGCCGTCACCGCCGGCACCACCTACTGGATCCAAATCGTGGACTGGCGGAAATTCGCCCTCCGGACCGAACTCAATATCCACCCCGCCGCCACCGAGCCGCGCTACTTCGACACCTTCAGCCGCCGCAGCATCTTCCGGCTCTACGGCCACCAACGCCACCCCGACGCCGACCCCGATGGCGATGGCTTCTCCAACGAGCTCGAATTCGCCTGCGCCGCCAATCCCGAGGTCCACAGTCCCCACGACCTCAATCTCCCCCACCTCCTTCCCCACACCAGCGGCGGCTGGAAGCTCCAATGGGCGCAAGACACCACCTACCTCACCGGCAGCCCCGGCGCACCCGTCACCCTCACCGGCAAGGTCGCCCTCAACCCCGCCGGCCCCTGGGTCACCACCGGCGTCCTTACCGACCCCGACACCGGCCGCCGGGTCATCGTCCTCCCCACCGCCCCCAAAGCCTTCGCCCGCCTCGAACTCAACGACCCGAACTGGAACCCCGGGCCGTAGAGGGGATGGGAGAGGGGAAGTCGCAGATGGCGGACCATCCTTCGCCGAAGCTGCCCCAGCTAGTCGGGCGGCGACGGAGGAGGCGTTGAGCATGGTGACGTTCCATGTTTCACGCCGGCAACCAATCAAGCTGGCACTGGGATCATCGATTCGGAATCCATGTACATGTAATACTCACCCGCCGGATCCAAAGCAATCAGCTCCTCCGGAGCGGTGATCTTGCCTTCCTCTCGCCACTCATTTGCCAACTGGCAAATCACGAGGAGTAGCGAAACAATTTCCTTGGATGGAGGTGGTGGCGGAGGCGGCTCATCCCGTTGGTTTGGTGGGACGGTCATCAACCCAAACGCGGTCAGAATCAGTATGATTCGCCCATAGTCGTCCACCAAGTGTCTCAATGCCTCCACCATTCCTCCCCCTCCCGGGCCCCGCGGTCCATTGCTTTCTTCCCCTGCCGACTTCAGCCCTCCGTTTGGGGGCTTGCAGACCGCTCTCTTGATTCCCGCAATATTTTCGAGGATGGCTGGCGTGGAAACTCGTTGATCCAAGATCGACTCCAAGCCATCCACCGCCTTGTTTACCATGAACTCCGCCATTTTCTGGTTGAGATGCCCTTGTTGGACAATGACTTCCACTATCGTAAACAGGTAGTCGCGAAAAGTGTCCCTATATCGAAGCTCACTCAAATCCTTGTTCTGATCCATCAAGACGGACAATGGAACAAGGCTGACTCGAGGATCAGCAATACCAACTCCTTCAATTGCCTCATCGATGACGTTCGTCATCCCCCTCCACAAAATTGACAAGTAGCGACAGGCGACCCTCGCGGCGCAATTGATCTGTTGAATCTTATATTCTACATCATCCGAAATCTGAGCTTCGACCAAAGCATCTTGCATTAGCCGAAGCTCCCTTAACGTGTTACGACGCTCATCAGGATCGGAAAACTGCAGAGGCCTGAATGTCTTCTTCATGAGGAAAATCCAATCAATGGCCTATTACCACAATAACAGATCCAATGACCACATAAATCTCCATTCCTTCCATCAAAGCCACCCAAGATACCTCAAACCATGGAACCAAATCTTGACTTACACCATTACGCTTCGTCCCGAGGACTTTCCGCTCCACCCGCGACTTCTTTTCATTTCCCTTTCGTCCCCGGACTTCTCGTCTCTATTGAAGCCTGACGATGACGCCCGACCTTTCCGCTCCCCACCAGCGCATGGCCCTGCCGGCCTTCGCCGCGGCCCTTGCCATTGCCTTGGCACTTCCCTCCCCGGCCCCGGCAAGAGATCCCGGCCCACCGCCGACCTCCGGCACCTCCCGGAGCGCTCCGAGTCAAAGCAGACGCACCACCGCGCCACCGGCACGGAAGGCCGCACCCGCCCCGCACCGCCGCGGCATGCAAGCGCGGCCCGACCCGCGCTACCGCCCCGCGGCGAACTTCGGCGAACTCCAGACCATCGCCGGCGAGGTCGCACGGGCCTCCGGCCGGAAGATCAATTGGCACCTCCGCCTTGGCGAAAACCCCGGCCCCTTGGTCCGGATCCGCGGGACGCTGGCCGACTGCACCATCTTCATCCATCCCATCGCCGCCAAGAAGCTCCCGGCGAATACCTGGGCCTTCCTCTTCGGCCACGAATTCGCCCACCTCACCGAGCACCTCGGCGCGCACACGGAAACCAATCCGAAGGTCGAGCTGAAGGCCGACATCGCCGGCGCCCGCTATGCCACCGCCGCCGGCTTCCGGCTCGATGCCTTCCTCGGCTGGGTTCTGACCGAGCCGAACAAGACCACCTCCTCGCACGGCACCCTGCACCGCCGGGTCGATGCGATCGCCAAGCAGTTCGGCATTCATCAGAATGCGATCCGAACGCAGGCGCAGCTCTACTCGAACTACCGCGCGAGACATTAGAGCATGTTGCTTCGAACTGTAGTCGCTCCGCAGGCTTCAAAGAAAGAGATCGAACCGCGAAATCACGCGAAAGGGCGCGAAATTTGTTAGAAGGATATGCTCTTCATGCCTTTCAGATTTCGCGTATTTTCGCGTGATTTCGCGGTTCAATGAAACCTCGGCCCGTTCGAAGAGCCGGCACCAACCCTACGGGTCTTTTCCCATTTCCGCGAGATTTCGGCCCTTTCGTTGTTCCTGCCTGTCTTTTCGCTGTCGTGGAAAGCGCCTTGCGGATCGGTCGCCGCGTGCTCTGCTCTGGTTCGATTGCCGGTCACCGCCGCGATCGATTCCCCAACCACACCACGACCATGAAACAGAAAGCATCCGCCCAATGGCAGGGATCCCTCAAGGAAGGCTCCGGCATCCTCAGCACCGGTTCCGGCGCGCTGGTTGACAAGCCTTACTCCTTCAAGACCCGCTTCGAAGGCGAGCAGGGCACGAACCCGGAGGAACTCATCGGCGCCGCTCACGCCGGCTGCTTCTCGATGGCCTTCTCGATGATCCTCGGCATGGCCGGATTCACCCCGGAGAAGATCGCGACCTCGGCGACGATCTCGCTGGAGCCCAAGGACGGCGGCTTCGCCATCACCGCCAGCCATCTCGACGTGACCGCCACCATCCCCGGCATCGACGATGCCACCTTCCAGGAACTCGCCGCCAAGGCCAAGGCCGGCTGCCCGGTCTCGAAGGTGCTCAATGCCGAGATCACCATGGACGCGCGGCTGGGGTGAGCATCGCCATCCGCCGATTCCGGAGGAATCGCAAAGCAGGCAGGGACCGCTCTCCGAGCGGTCCGGCTTCTGGCGGCTCTCTATCAGCAACCGCTTGGTAACTTGAAGTGTTGCCGTCCCCAGCTGGACCTTTCGGAGAAAGGGTCCCTGCCAATCCACCGGCCCTGCCATGGGCAGGGACCGCTCTCCGAGCGGTCCGGCTTCTGGCGGATCTCATCGGACACCGGCTTGAAATCGTTCATCGCGACCGTCCCCAGCCGGACCTTTCGGAGAAAGGTCCCTGCCTATCCACGGCCCCGCATCACTCCTGCACCACCCGCAGCCGCACGAACCCCTTCGCCGCATCCTCGATCGGCACTTCGTAGTACCACGTGAAGATCTCGAACTCGCCATCGTCCACCGGCGTTCCGGCTTGGCTCACATTGGCCGCGGCGGCGGGCGTGCCGAGTTCCGCCAAGGTGGCCGCGCCTTCCGGCACCAAGGTCACGCCCGGCCGCTCCTTGCGAATGCGCGCGCTGAAGCCGAGATAGCTCTTGTCACCTGTTAGACCGACGGCCGCGGCGGAAAGCCGGCTCGCCTGCGGCATCTGGCCGCTGCCCGCAGCGAGCGGATTGGAACCCTGGAGCCACTCGATGATGTTGCTCAGCCCGTCGCCATCCGCATCGAGTTCCGCGCCGTCCTGCCCCGCGGGGAACGATTGGTTGATCGCCCACCAGTTGTAGCCGCGTGGCACCGCCATGGCGGCGGGCGGCACGGCCATCGCCTTCACCTCGGCGGCATCGAGCGCTCGCGTGAAGATGCGGAAATCGTCGATCGCGCCATTGAAAAGCGGATCCGGCCACTGGCTCTTGCCGAGGTAGTTCAGCGCCGGCGCGACCTGCGCGGGATCGAGCGTAATGGGACCTGTCGCCGCGGCCACGCCATTCACATACAGCGTGCCGGTATTGCCGGACAGCACGACGACGACATGGGTCCACTCGCCCACCGCCGGCGGCGCGGTCTCAAGATATTGCGGCGAAGCATTTCCCGTGAGCGTGATGCCGAAGCGCAAGGTGCCCGCACCGGAGCCGGGCGTAAGATAGAAGTACTGCGTCGTGTTGTTGCCGAAGTCGAAGATCCGCTGCCACGCGTTCCCCCCATCCCAACGGAAGCGCGTGACGAAAGTGCAATCCGTGAGATCCGAGGCGATCCCCGCGGGGAGCTGCAAATGATCGTCGCTGCCATCGAGCTCCACCGCTTGGTCGAACACCCCGGCGGTGTAAACCGGCGCTCCCGTCGCCGTCGCATGAATCCCTCCCACGGTTCCAGTGGCATTGCCATCCAGTTCCAGATGCGCGCGCAGCTCGGCAGGCGGCTGGACATGGAGGGTCAGCGCGAGATCGGTCGCCAGCACACCGCCAACCGCGGCGCGCACGCGGAAGGGCACGGTGCCGCTGTCGGAAATACCAGGAACACCGGAGATGCGCCCGTCCGGCTCCACGTTCAGCCAAGCAGGGCCGCCAACCTTCGACCACGTGAGGGTGCCGGGCGAAACCGTGGCGGCACCGGCCAGCGAGGCCTCGTAGGCCACTCCCGGCGTCGCCGCGGCAAGCACGCGCGGGTTCACGCTGACCACCGGCGCGTTGCCGGTGCGCAGCGTGTTGATCTCCGTCGAGGTCAGCACGCGATGGAAGACATTGAACTCGTCGATGCGACCGCTGAAGTAAGGATCGGCGGCATACATGCTGCGGCCCAGGTAGTTCAGCGTCGGCTTCACGTCGGACGGCTTGATCGTGATACCGTTCTCGGTGTCCGCGAGAGTGCCATTCACATAGAGCCTTCCGGTCCCGCCGCCGAGAGTGACCGCGACGTGGGTCCAGGCACCGGCGGTCAGCGCTGTGGTTTCGAGGACGCCTTCGGTGCCATTGTCCAAGATCACGAAGCGCAGCGTGTTCGACCCCGACTTCGGCGTGAGGAAGAGATAGCTGCCGGTGCCATTGCCGAAGTCGAAGATGCGCTGCCAATTTCCGCCGCCGTTCCACAGCACCCAGGTGGCGAGCGTGATCTCGTCACCGGACGAGATGCCCTCGGGCAGCACGACATGGTCGTCGGTGCCATCGAGCGCGATGGCCTGGCCCTTCTGGCCCGTGGTGTAGGCCGGGCCGCCAGCGACGGTGGCATTCGCGGTGCCCGCGGCGGCGAGCGCGTTGTTGTCGAAGGCATGGCGCACCAGCGGATCGGCGGCTCCCACCGTGACCGGAATGATCGCATCGCTGACCGCCCCACCGGTCGAGGTCGCACGCACCAGCAACTGGCCCGGACCCGCATCCCCGATACGCGGCACGCCGAAAAGCGAACCATCCGCTCCGACCGAAATCCACGCCGGACCACTGAGCTTGCTGAAGGTCGCCGCGGGACTGCCGGCCGCGAGTTGCGTCGCGAGGTCGCCGGTGAACGCTTGATCGACCACCGGACTGCCGACCGCCGGCGAAGCGACAAATTGCGGCGCGGTCGCTCCGGCCAAGGCGGTGACCTGCGCGTCCGTCAGCGCCGAGTTGTAAAAACGCACGTCGTCTAACAACCCACCGAACAACGGGTCCGCATACTGGCTCTTGCCGAGGTAGTTCAGCTCGGTACCGAGCTGCGCGGGATTGAGGGTCATGGCGGCATTGGTGTTCACCAGGCTGCCATTGACGAAGAGCTTGCCGGTGTCGCCGGAAATCGTCACCGCCACGTGGGTCCACACGCCCGCGGTGAGCGTGGTGCCATTGAGCTGCTGCTCGGTGCCATTGTTATACTTGATGGCAAAGCGCAGCGTGTTGCCGCCGGACTTCGGCGTCAGGAACATGTTGCTGGCCTGGCCGCTGCCGAGGTCGAAGATGCGCTGCCAGTTCGCGCCGCCATTCCACTTCACCCACGCGGCGAAGGTGAAGTCGTTGCTGTCACCCAGCCGGCCGGGCAGCGCGAGATAGTCATCGGTGCCATCGAGCGAGAGCGCCTTGCCGTGCTTGCCGGCGACGTGCTTCGGCGTGCCATGGACCAGCGGGTTGTTGCCACTCTGGGTGTCGCGCACGTTGTCCTCGAAGAGATAGGTGGCATTGCCCGAGGTGCCCGTGTTCGGCACCGCCTGCTGGTAGGCCATCGGCGCCTGATGGTCACGATACATCGCGCCCATCGGCGTGAAGCTGCCATCGGTGTAGTGCGTGTCGCGGAACCACTCGACATTGCTATAGACCGCGTAGCGCTCGATCCACGGCGTGCTGTCCATCATGTCGATCATCGCCTCGATCACGTCGCGGTTCTGCGTGACGTTGGGATCGTGCGCGTCGTCGGTCCAATTCGCGCCGTTGTTGAATTCCGTCACCCAGATCGGCTTCCCCGTGGCGTCGTAGATGCTCTTGAGGAAATTGTACATCGCGGTGGTCGCACCGGACGGGCTGTTGCCGGAGTAGCTGCGGTAGTAGTGGACCGGCACGTAATCGACCCGCTTGCCGGCGGCGTTCGCCTGGTTGACGAAGTCCACGATCCACGAGTAGCCGCCATCGGTCACGGCGGGAGCGCCGACGCGCAGGCCGGTGCCGAGAAGCTCGTCCCATCGCGCCACCGCATCGGAAACCGAGCCGTCCGGGTTCAGGTTCACGTAGGCGTCCTCCACCGGGTTGTTCGGCTCGTTGAAGCCGAGCACGTGGTTGACCTGCTGGGTCCGGTAGTTCCCCACGTTGCCTAGGCCCGGCCAATTCGGCTGCTGCTTGATCGGCACGTATTCCCAGTTCCGGGCGGAGTTCAGGCTGTTGTTCCAGTTGTAGTGCCACCTCGCGTTCAGCGCCACCGGATCGACATCGCAGGAGCCCTTCTTGCTGACCCATCGCCACGGATAGACGCGGACGAAGCTGACGGTGCCATCCAGCCCCGCGGGCATGAAGGACACCTCGAGGTCGGCGTCTTGGGCGACGAAATTCCGGCTGGTGCCGGTGCCATTTTCATTCGACGCGAAGGTCGCCGTGTAGCCGCGCTTGAGGATGAACGAGCGGATGCTGTCGGAGAAAACGCCGAGCGACTGGTTGCCGTAGGCCGTGTAGGTGTTGAGTTTCGCCGAGGACCCGGTCATCTGCGTGCCGGTGAAAACCTCGAGCGGCCGGAAATTGGACGACTGGGGGACAACCACGGCCCCGTTCACGTACTGCACCACTCGTACATTGGTGTCGGCCACGGCGTTCGCCCCATTCACACGCAGGCGCGACACCAGGTTCGACACGACCGTGGCGGGGACGACGTTGTGGAAGAAGACCCACGAGTCTTCCGAGTTCAGGTGGATGATGCAGCCCGGGATCGGATCGCCGCTGCCGGTGATGTGGAGTTCGGAGTGCCCGGTCATCGTCACCGTCGCGGACGTGAGCGTGGCGTAGGTGGCCTTCTCGTTGTCGAGCGCCTGCGCACCGGCGCGGCTGGCGAGCACGAGAAAGGCAGCCAGCGCGATCCGGCGCAGGAACGGAAGACAAATGGGCATGGGTTTGGTTCGGAGTCGCCGGGGTCGAGCGCGGGTTTCAACCAAGCCACCCGGGAACGGCCTTTGACTCATTAACGAATTCTAGCTCAAGAACCCGACAACCGCGTTCGATTTCGCCCCCCCGGACTCCTTCCCGGCTCATGCGATTTGCACGCCAGCGGGCCGTGCGACGAGGGGCGGGCCCTTTGTGTCATACACGGGGAAAACCACGTCCTGCCGCGTCGGGTTCCGGCGCGGAAATGCGCTGATGACCGTGGAGGCATTCGCTTCCGGCGGCACCCATCCGCCGGTTCGCGGGTCTCCACCGGCCGCCCAAGCCGGACCAAACCCTCCTCAAACCCCGACCAAAACCCCTGTACATGCCCCGCATCGCCTCCCTCCGCATGCCCTATTCCACCTGCCTCCGCCTCGGCCTGGGGCTGTCCATGGTGGGACTCGCCGGCCAGACGGCCAACGCCGACCAGACTTGGGACAATGGCGCTGGCAACCAGGATTGGAACAATCCGATCAACTGGACCAACGACACCTTTCCCAATGGCACCACCGCCATCGTCAACACCGCGACGGCCAACGCCTTTCCCATCATCAGCGCGACGCCGACCTCCGGCACGCCGACGGACATCGCCATCGGCCGCGGCGCGGGAACCAGCGGCCGGCTCGATCAAACGGCGGGCAGCGCCGGCACCGGCAACAACAACTGGATCTTCATCGGCCAGGACGGCGGCAACGGCACCTTCAATCTCGCCGACACCGCCGCCAGCGGCTCCGGCCTGACCGGCTTCGCCCAGGGCAGCGGCAACTTCACCGCCGGCCGCATCAACATCGGCGCCTGGAGCGCGCCGGGGGCCACCGGCACGCTGAACGTGAACACCTCCGGCACGCTGACCGCCAACCACGGCCTCGGCGGCAACGGCGACCGGTCGATCGACATCGGCGAGAACGGCAACACCGGCACGCTCAATCTGGACAACGGCACGGTGAACTCGACCAACGCCATCTGGGTCGGCACCGGCACCAACAGCGTCGGCAACATCAACATGGCCGGCGGCGCCATCAATGCCGGCGGCTTCGTGCGCCTCGGCGCCGGCGGCGGCACCGCGAACGTGAACATCACCGGCGGCACCTTCACCCAAGCCACCGGTGAAATGTGGCTCGGCGGCAGCGGCACCGCCACCGTCACCCAATCCGGCGGCACCGTCACCACGGCGAGCTACCTGGCCATCGGCCGCGATGCCGGTGGCAACGGCACCTACAACCTGAGCGGCGGCATCGTCAACGCGGCGACCACCGGCGGCCTGACCGTCCTCGGCTCCACGCGGGGTGCCAGCGGCGCGATCGATGTCAGCGGCGGCACCTTCAACTCCAACAACGGCATCCTCGTCGGCGAAGCCTTCTTCAATGGCAGTGGCACCGGCGTTGGCAGTGGCACGCTCACCGTTTCCGGAACCGGCCTGGTCAGCACCAACACCAACACGGCCAATGGCATCTTCCTCGGCGTGAATGCCAACTCCGTGGGTACCGTCCACCTCAATGGCGGCACCATCCAGACGGCGATCGTCAAGATGGGCGCCGGCACCGGCACCTTCAATTTCAACGGCGGCACGCTCAAGGCCACGGCCAGCTCGGCGAACTTCATGCAAGGCCTCACCGCCGCCAACGTGAAGGCCAACGGCGCGGTCATCGACACCAACGGCTTCGACGTCACCGTCGGCCAGGCGCTGCTCAACGACGGCGGCGGCGGCCTGACCAAGACCGGCACCGGCACGCTGACCCTCACCGGCGCGAGCACCTACTCCGGTGCCACCAACATCACCACCGGCACCGTCAAGCTGGGGGCCACCGGCTCGATCGACAATACCAGCGGCGTCTCGGTCGGCACCGGCGGCACCTTCGATGTGACCGACAAGGCCGGCGGCTACACCGTCACCAACCTGACCGGCTCCGGCGCCGTCCTCGGCTCGCTCACGGTTTCGACGCAGCTCTCGATCGGCAACTCTCCCGGCACGGTGAACTTCGAGAACCTGTTGCTCGCCTCCACCGCCACCAACGTGCACGAACTCACCGGCGGCGGCACCGCGGCCGACCTCGGCAACGTCAGCGGCACCCTCACCCTCACCGACGGCGCGATCCTCGACCTCGTCCAACTCGGCACCTTTACGCTCGGCGACAAGTTCACGGTCTTCGCCTACAACTCCGGCGCGCTCACCGGCCTCTTCCGCGACACCGGAAATGCCGTCGTTGGCGACGGAGACTACCTCATCGATGCCGGCGGCATCTGGCAGATCGACTACGACGACACCACCGCCGGGCTCAATGGCGGCACCGGCGACCGCTTCATCACCGTCACCGCCGTGCCGGAACCGGCCATCGCCGCGCTCGGCGGCCTCGGCCTGCTCGCATTGCTGCGCCGCCGGCGCTTGCGGTGAGTTCAAGATTCCATGGGCCGGGGGGGTCATGGGCGGCGGGGTGACAAGCCCCGCCGCCTTCTTTAAAGGGGTCCACACGTGCCGCGTGCGGTCGCCGGAATCGCTCCTGTGGCTTCGCCGATTTCAAGCGTTCCCGCTTCTACCGCTCCTCTTCTCCCTCCATCGCGAAGCGGCACTTCGATGGGTGATTGAAAGATTGATGATTGGCCGTCACTCGCCCCTCACGGCCCCAATGCCTCGAGCGCCTCGTCTGCCAAAAGTTTCGCGTTCACCCAGTCGAACCAATAGCCGCCATGGCCGTCGCGAAGGATTCCCCCTTTGCCGATGGCATCATCGAGCGGCTCGCGAGCCATCTGGATGCCGAGCAGCGCGTTCGCCTTGCGGCCCTCCAGGCTGTCGATCATCGCCAGGATCAGCCGGACCGAAACGTCTCTCGGCGGATTGTCCCCCGGATAGGAAACGCTGCGATGAAGCCAGCTCACGGCCTGCTTGAAATCCCCTTTCCGGTAGCACTTCAGCCCGAGCACGAAGGAACTCCACCCGGCGAGGTAGGGATCGTTGGCGATCCAACTGGTGGGTTCATTCACCGCCTCCTCCACGAAGCTCGCCACGCCTTCCAGCTTCCGGAGTGTTTCCGGGCTGGCCGGCTTCAGCAGCGAGGCCTTGAGCAATTGCTCCGCCACCTGCGGATTCTTCGTTCCGGAAAATCGCTGAATCGCGAACTCGCGGAACGCATCGTACTCCGCCGTCTTGCCGGCATAGCACAAGGCGGATGCCGCGGGCATGATGTGGAAGGAGACGCTGTTGTCGTCGGAGTCATCGATCGCCGTCCGGGCGTGAACGAAAGACGCGAAGCGATCGGCCGCCGGACCCGGACGGCCCTCGGCCCAATGCCAGTCGGCGACCCGGCGGTAGCACTCGGCCGCCTCCAGCGACACCGGCGTGCGATCCACAGGGATCCCCTCCAGCAGCTTGTCCGCTTCCGCGAGGTTGCCGCGGCCAAGTTGCACGGCGGCCGACGCCACCTGTCCGCGGAACTCGGCCGTTTCGCGCAGCCTCGTCTCCGTTTCGCGCAACTTCCTTTCCACCACCCGTGCTTCTTCGGCGAACCGGCTCAGCCGCGCCTGCTCCTCGCGCGCCGCCTTCTCGAGGAAAAACATCCGCATCGAAACCCCGAAGCCCGCCACCAGCGCGATCACCGCGACACTTCCCGCCGCGAAGACCACCTTGTTCCGCCGCACCAGCTTGCCCAGCCGGTAGCCGCGGCTGGGTGGACGCGCCATCACCGGCTCGTCATTCAGCACCCGGATCACATCGGCTCCCAAGCCATTGGCCGTGTCGTAGCGTCGCTGCCGCTCCTTCGCCATCGCCTTCATCACGATCCAGTCGAGGTCGCCGCCTTTGCCCTTGCCCTCGCCCGCCGCCACCGATGGCGGCGGTGGATCTTCGTCACGCAGGATGCGCCGGGTTTCCTCGATGCTCGACCGGGTGAGCCGCTTCGCCTCGAACGGTGGCCGCCCCGCGACCATCTCGTAAAGCAAGGCACCCAGGCTGTAGATGTCGCTGCGGGTGTCGATGTCCACCCCACCTTCCGCCTGCTCCGGACTCATGTAGGCCGGCGTGCCGAGAAACTGGCCGGCCACCGTGAAGGTCGCGTCCCCCGAGGGACCTCCCGCTGTCGCTTTGGCGATGCCGAAATCGATCACCTTCGGCTCCGGCACGCCATCGTGCGGCCGCACCAGCACGTTGGACGGCTTGATGTCGCGATGGATCACACCCTTCTGGTGCGCATGCTGGATCGCCTGGCAGACCTTGACGAACAGTTCCAAGCGCTGGCGCAGGTCGAGACCATGCGCGGTGCAATACTCGGTGATCCTTTCGCCATCCACGAGTTCCATCACGAAGTACGGCCGGCCCGATCCCGTCGCGCCGGCATCCAGCACGCGCGCGATGTTGGGATGATCCATCAGCGCCAGCGCCTGCCGCTCGGCCTGGAAACGCGCGATCACGTTTTCCGTGTCCATGCCGAGCCGGATGATCTTGAGCGCCACCTTGCGCTTCACCGGCTCCAATTGCTCGGCGAGATACACCACGCCGCAACCGCCCTCGCCGATCCGCTCGATCAGGCGATAGCGGCCGATGGTGCCGCCGATCCCCTCGCTGCCGCCATTGGCGGCGGATGGCGGCGCCACCTCCGGCTGCAAGTCGAAGAAACTTTCCGCGGTGGTCTCCAGCCCTAACAGATCCTCCAACTGCTTGCGCACCCCGGGATCCGCCGTCGCGACAAAGTCGAGAAAGCGCTGCCGTTCCTCCGGCCGGGAAAACCCGGCGGCGGCGGAGAAGAGCACCTTTTCGAGAAACGGTTCCATCGAGTCGTAATCAGACGAACGCCGCAAGTAGGGGCCATTGGCAATCCCCAAGTGTGGCTCCGTTTCGCGCGCCGGTCATGCGGATCATGTCACCAACCATCACCCCTCGTCACGGATCATCTGCAGCAGCTTCGCCCGCGCATAGGCCCACTGGCGTTCGATGGTCCGCTCGGTCACGCCATCCATCTCGGCGATCTCCTTGTTCGTCAGCCCGCCGAAGAACTTCAGCGTGATCACCCGCGCGCTATCCGGATCGCGTTCCTCCATGCGGTCCATCATCTCGTCCACCAGCAGCACCCGCTCGTCCACCGACGGCCCTTCGATGTCGAGGCCCTGGATATCGAGCAGCTCCCTGTTCTCGCCGCGCTTGAGACTCGCCTTCGCGCGAGCCCGATCGACCAGGATGCGCCGCATCGCCTGGGCCGCCGCGCGGAAGAAGTGCGCGCGGTCATTCCACTGCATCTCCTCGTCGCCGGACAGGCGCAACCATGCCTCGTGCACCAGCGCCGTCGCTTGCAAGGTCTGGCCTTCCCGTTCGGACGCCAAGCCACGCGCCGCCAGCGCGCGGAGCTCGTCATAGACAAGCGGCAACAACTCGGAGGAGACTTGGCCGCCGTGTTGGCTGGCGGCCTCTAGGATACGGCGGATGTCGTTCAAGCGAGGGTTTCATCTCTTTTAAGCGCGAGCGCGGAAGCTGTCCATCGGCAGTCGCGTGCATGACCCGCAATCGCTTTTTCTGTCGGCTTTCGCATCGCGATCGCGCTCCTTGGAATGGGCGGACTTTTTCCAGGGTCGGAGGGTCCGCACTTGTTCTCCGGATACCGTGCGAGGGCTTGCACGGCAGTCCGGCCGCTGCGCCCGGAACGGGGATTGGGTTTCTCCCGCCGGGCGCAGCACCACCCCCGGAAATTTGCGTGATTTCCCTCGTCGGGTTTCGTGGCGAAGTTCCGCTCCTTCTGGATAGAGGGCGCGGCCTTTTGAAACGAGCCCTTCAAACCCAACCAACACCCAAAAACCCACGCTGCACCCCTGTCTGGGAGTGCCAACCGGATCGCATTCTGCGCACCCTTCCCGGCGAATGCCATCGTCTCCCCTTGATCCGATGAAAAAGGAACATGCCATCCTCCCCGCCGTCATCCTCGCCTTGGGCGTGCTGGTGACGGCGTCTTACTTCGGGATCGCCCACCGCAAGGTGTCGCGCGAATCCCTCACCCGCACCGCCGAGGCCACGCTACCCGCCGCCGACACCGCGCCAACGCCGGCACCGTCCGGGCCGGTCGTTTCGCAAGGCGCTCCGGCCAGGCATGTGCCCGACCGCGAGCTCTTCGCCAGCACGTGGCAAAGCTCGCCGCGCGACGAGTTCGCGGCCTTCGCAAACTGGACCCGCGGCTACCTCGAGGCCTCGCCCGAAGCGCGCACCGCCATGAGTTCGCGCGGCATCGAGCTGGCCAAGGCCCGCCGCGCGCTGGTGGCCGGCTTGATCCAAAGCGACCCGCGCGAAGCGATCGCGAACACGCTGCCGGTGATCGTCCGCAATGCGCTGCCGCAGGAAATCCAAGCTCTGTTGGAAGAACGCGTCTCGGATCGCGGCGACGTCTATCGCGTGATGGGCATCGCCGGTCCCGACGACAAGCGCGTCATCCCCACCGTCGAGCAAGCCCACGTCGGCGCGCGCGTTTTCCAAGCCCATCGCTATGGCGATCGCGCGCTCACGCCGCACCTGAAGGACATCTCGATCCACGGCATCACCCTCGATGGTCACCTTGCCATCCTCGATAGCCCCGTGCGCAAGATGGAGCCGGGCGAAACTCCCGCCGAAACCACCGCGGAATGCGTGGTCACCGGCGGCACCGTCGTGGCACCCGAAGATCCGGTGACGAAAGAAACGCCGCCGGCCGAGGTCACCACGATGCTGGTGGGCAATCACGGCTACGAGCTGTGCTGCCCCTTCTGCGCCGAGGATTTCGAAACGCGGATGGAGCGCTTCGAGCGGCAACAGATGTCCGCCCTCCAGGCGGTCGAGGCGATCGCCGCGGATGCCGGCCAGCCGCGCTCGCTTTCCTCCAGCGGCGTCAATGGCAGCGCCGACTATCCGGGCAAGCCACCATGGGGGCTGACCCACGGGACCAACTCCATGATCGTCATGCGTGTCGATTTCCCGGACTATCCCTACAACGGCTTCTCCGAGCAGTATCTCACCGACCAGGTCAATTCCGTGGGCTGGATGGTCAACCGCTTCTCCTACGGGACGTCGCTACTTGCCGCGCCCACCATCACGCCGGTGCTGCGCATGCCACGCAATCGCGGAACCTACGACAACGGCAACTACTGGGGCGACATCCTCAATGACGCCCGCAACGCCGCCATCGCGCTGGGCTACAATCCCGACGCCTTCTCGTGCCGCACGATCGTTCACGACGGCTTCGTCAGCGGCGGCGCCGCCGGCTGGGGCGGCGGCGGCGCGATCTGGTGCAATGGCAACGCGTCCGACCGCCTGCTCGTCCACGAATACGGCCACGTCTTCTGGTTGCCCCACGCCAACTCCTGGCAGGCCGACGACGGCAATCCGCTTTCGGGTGGCCGCTGGCACGTCGAGTACGGAGACGACAGCGACCCGATGGGCAATGCTTGGGGCACCAGTGGCTTCAGCGACTACAACGCGTATTACAAGAATCTGTTAGGCTGGGTGCCCGACAGCGCGGTGGTTCCGATCACCCACTCCGGCACCTACCGGATCAATCAATTCGACGGCTGGGGCGACTGGACCAAGCCGGTGGCGCTCAAGATCACCCGCGACAACGACCTCGACCTGTGGGTCATGTTCCGTGGCGATGGCGTGCCACAAGGCAACTACAACACCGGCGCCTACATCGTCGGCGTGAATGGCGAGCGCTTCGGAGACTCCCACGTGCTCGACTTCAACAACACCAACGACGGCACGGGGAATGCGCCGCTCGCCCAAGGGCAGACCTGGACCGACGCGGCATCCGGCATCTCGATCACCACCGCGGGCCGCATGATGACCGACTGGCCGCACCACATGTATGTGAAGGTCGATTTCCCCGCGGGCTACAACCACGGCTACCGGGCGCTGGTGAATGGCGGCATCTACGCCTTCCGCAACAAGAGCTTCAACCAGTTCCTCACCTCGCCCAACCTGACGACTGGTGCCGAGCCGATCATCTCCGCCTACACCGGCGCCACCAACCAGCAATGGATCGCCCAGCGCAACAGCGACGGCACCTACAGCTTCAAGCGCAACGGCTCCACCGACCTCTTCCTCGACATCGCCAACAATGGCGGCGGCAACTACGACGAGGTTCTGCAATGGACTTGGAACGGCAGCAATGCCCAGCGCTTCGACGTGCTGAATTCCTGGGACGGCTACCTCAAGATCCGCCACAAGGGCACCAACCACCTCGTCACCGCGGACACCGCCGGCGGCAACTACGGCGACGTCATCCAGTATGAGGACTTCTCCGGCGATGAGGAGAAGTGGGAGCCCTATTTGCTCGGCATCAACGATGGCAACTACCGCCTCGTTCCCCGCCATGCCCCGACGCGGATCATGGCACGGCGAGGTCGAGCCGACGACTCCGGCACGCGGATCGAGCAGCAGTACTGGGAGAATGGCACCTGGCAACGCTGGACCACGCAAAACCTCGGCGGCGGCCAGTTCCGCATCTATCCGGAAGGCCAGCCCTCGCTGTCCCTGACCATCCAGGGAGCCAGCACGGCCGATGGCGCGAAGGCGGTCCTCGAGACCTACACCGGTGCCAGCCACCAGAAGTTCACCTTCACCTCCACCGGCATGGGCTTCGTGCGGGTGACGCCCGTCCATGCGACCTCGATGGCGCTCGACGTGGACGCCGCCAGCGGCGCGGCCGGAGCGGACATCCAGCAGTGGACCTACCTCGGCGGCAACAACCAGCAATGGCGCTTCATCGACTCCGACCTCTGAAACCCATGAAAACCCTTCCCCTCATCGCCGCCGCATCCCTCGCGATCTTCCTCGCGCCCGCGGCCGACGCCCAACAGGCGCTCACCATCGGCCCGAAGCACCGCTATCGCTTCGACAATGCCAGCGGCGCACTTGCCGCCGGCACCCAGCTCAATGACTCGGTCGGCACCGCCCACGCCTTCGTCCGCGGCAGCGGCGCCTCGGCCAATGGCAGCGGCGTCCGCCTCACCGGCGGCTCGTCCGCCACCGCGCCCTACATCGATCTGCCGAATGGCTCGGTCTCCGGCTCCGCGGAAATGTTCCCCGGACTCAGCGAGGCCAGCTACGAGGTCTGGGTCACCGTCCACAGCAACCAGAACTGGTCGCGCATCCTCGACTTCGGCAACAACTCGATCGACGAGGTCACCAGCCCCGGCGGCACCTTCAATGGCGCCGACTACCTGATCGTCTCCGCCAACATCGGAACCGGCAACAACATCCGCTTCGAGCGCGGCGGCCAGTATCTCACCGGCGGCGGCCAGCAGGACATCAACGGAGCCACCACCATCGGCACCCGCATGCACCTGGTGGCCACCTACGATACCACCTCCTCCGCGTGGAAGCTCTACAAGAACGGCACGCAGATCGCGACGGTCAATTCGCTGCTCGGCCCGAGCACCATCGACGACCTCAACGTGTGGCTCGGCCGCTCGAATTGGGGTGCCGACAGCAACACCGACGCGACTTACGATGAGTTTCGTATTTACGACTACGCGCTGAATACCCAGCAGGTCCTCGGCAACTACAATGCCGGCCCCGATCTGGTCACCTCGGACAACCAGCCGCCGGTCTTCACCGCGAATCCATTCGGCAAGCCCGCCGCCACCATCGGCGTCGCCTACTCCGGCCAATCCATCTCCGGCAGCGCGACCGATCCCGATGCGGGGGACACCTTGACCTACAGCAAGACCGCCGGACCCGCATGGCTCACGGTCGCGGCCAATGGTGCCTTGGGCGGCACGCCACCCGCGGGCAGCGGCGGCACGAATGCCTTCACGGTGCGCGCCACCGATAGCGGCGGCCTGTTCGCGCAGGCCACGCTCAACATCACGGTGAATGCCAACCAGCCGCCCGTCTTTGCCTCGAATCCCTTCAGCAAGCCCGCCGCCTCCACCGGCGTTGCTTACTCAGCGTCCATCGCCAGCGATGCCTCGGATCCGGAAAACGGCGGTGCCTTGACCTTCGCGAAAACCGGCGGCCCGTCGTGGCTCACGGTGGCCTCGAATGGCTCCTTGAGCGGCACCCCTCCCGCTGGCAGCGGCGGCGTCAATGCCTTCACCATCCGCGCCACCGATGTCGCGGGCATGTTCGCTGATGCCACGCTCAACATCACCGTCACCAACGCGGTGCCTTCCGGCTGGACCGCCGCCGACATCGGCACGACCGGCCTCGCCGGCAGTGCCTCGGAAAGCGCGGGCACCTGGTCGGTCAGCGGCTCGGGCACCGACATATGGGACACCGCGGACGCCTTCCAGTTCGCCTCGCAGACCCTCACCGGCGATGGCGAGATCCGCGCCCGCGTCACCTCGCAGACCAATACCGATCCATGGGCCAAGGCCGGCGTGATGATCCGCGATGGCAGCGGTGCCGGAGCCGTGAATGCACTGGTCGCCATCACGCCATCCAATGGCTTCACCTTCCAGTGGCGCTCCACCGCGGCGGGCACGTCTTCCGCCACCGCGGGCCCCGCGTTGAACGCCGCGCCTGACAACTGGGTCCGCCTCACCCGCAGCGGCACGCTGGTCACCGGCTACGTCTCGGCCAATGGCACCGCATGGACCCAGGTCGGCACCACCACACTCGGCCTGGCCAGCAATGTTTCGATCGGCCTCGCCGTGACCAGCCACAACAACGCCGCGCTCGGCACCGCGACCTTCGACAATGTCTCGGTCA
>CBKZPU010000032.1:0-34901 GCA_966696705.1 uncultured Verrucomicrobiaceae bacterium
CCGGATGGAGGCCTGCCTGATAGAAAGAAAAATCCGGCGCTTCAGGATCTCACTTCACCTTCACGGTGACTTCTTCCTTGGTCTCGATCTTGAGGCCCGCGATGTCCTTGAAAGCCGCGGCCGCGTCGGCGGGGCTGGCGTCCTTCATCGCTTCCAGCTTCTTCATGTTCGCCGGATCGGCGAGCAGCTTGCCGAAGGGCATGTCGATCAGCGTCACCACATTGCCTTCCACGTGGCTGGCATTGGTTTCGGCGATGCCGTCCACAATCTCGACCTGGAAGGTCATGCGCATGTCCTTGAACATCTGCTGCATCATCGCCATGGCCTGCGGGTCGGTCTCCTCCTTGTCATCGGGAGCGTCGCCCTTTTCGGCTTCGGGCTTCTTGGCTTCGCCCTCCGCCTTGGCCTCGGGATTGACCAGCTTGAGAACGCCGTCCTTGTAGGTGAAGGTGATCGGCTTGTTCTCCGGCTTGTCGGCCTCGCCCGCGTCGGACGCATCCCCGGGAGGACCCATGTCCTTGCCGGCATCGGACATCGCGCCGCCGAAGTTGAACTTCACCTTGTTGATGTCCTGGAACTTATAGACGACGCGTCCGCCAATGCGGCCGTCCTTCTTGACCTCCTCGGTCTTTTCGACGGTGACCCCTTCGCCCATCTTGGCGGCGGTCTCGGCGGCCTTCTTGGCATCGGAGAACTTGCCGGCCGGATTCTCGCCGCCAGCCGGCATGTCGGCCATCATCGCACTGGCTTCAGCGCTGAAGAGGGTCTCTTCGGTGATGGTCCCGCTGCCATCCTTGTTCAGCTTGATGGTGGAAGTGTGTTCCAGACAGGAGGGGAAAAGCAGCGCGACCAACGCCGCGCCGAGATATGGAAGTGCTCGTTTCATGGGAAAACCCAGCCTGCACCAGTGGCGGGCTTTGACAAGAACTCGCTTGATCCATCCCGGCCACATTGACGGGCGAAACACGTTGCCGACGGCGCTCTCCCTCTAGCATCCTCCGCGCGCCGATGGAAACCGCCGTTGAGATCCGTGATCTGGTGAAGGACTTCCGCCCGGCGGGCCGCAAGGAACCGCTGCGCGCGGTCGATCACGTGTCTCTAACCATCGCCCCCGGCGAGGTTTACGGGCTGATCGGGCCGAACGGCTCCGGCAAGTCCACCACCATGAAGGCGCTGCTCGGACTGGTGCAGCCGGACGCCGGGGTCTGCCGGATCTTCGGCAACGACTCGTTGCAGGTCGATTCGCGGCAGGATGTCGGTTTCCTCCCGGAAAACCCCTACTTCTACAAGCACCTCAGCGGCGCGGAGACGCTGCGCTTCTACGGCAAGCTCTGCGGCCTGCGCGGCGCGGCGCTGGACGCGCGGGTGAAGGAACTGCTCCATCTGGTGGACCTCGAAGGCGCCTCCGACCGCCGGCTCGGCGGTTATTCGAAAGGCATGCTCCAGCGCATCGGGCTCGCCCAGGCGCTGGTCCAGGAACCGCGGCTGGTGATCCTCGACGAACCGACCGCCGGGGTCGATCCGGTCGGCTCCCGCGAGATCCGCGACCTGATTCTCGATTTGAAAAAGCGCGGCATCACCGTGTTCCTCTGCTCGCATTTGCTAGAGCAGGTGCAGGAAGTGTGCGACCGGGTCGGCATCATCTTCCGCGGGAGGATGGTCAAGGAGGGTCGCATCGACGAACTGCTGGCGATCGGCGACCAGACCGAAATCGTGCTGCGCGATGCCTCGCCGGAGCTGTTGGAGAAACTGACCGCCCAGATCCGCGCCGATGGCCAGGCTGAACTGCTGCGCACCGGTCGGCCGAAGACCACTCTGGAGCGGCTCTTCCTGGAGGAAACCGTGAACCGCCGCGACTGACCCGATGTCCCGCCCCGCGCCCAACCGCCCGCTCAATCCCCGCCGCATCGGTGTGATCATGATGCACACCTTCACGCAGTTGGTGCGGATGAAGGTGTTCTATTTCCTCGGCGTGTTCGCGCTGATCCTGCTGGCGAGCAACCTTTTCAATATCCAAGGCATCGACCGCCCGAACCTCGAAGGCGTGGAGGTGCTGCGCTCGATCCGGAGCTGGTCATTGGGAACAATGACGCTGTTCTCGGTGGTGCTCGGCATCGTGGCGACGGCGCTGCTGCTGCCGAAGGACGTGGAAGACCGCACGCTCTACACGATCCTGGCCAAGCCGGTGCCAAGGTTGGACTACCTCGTCGGAAAGCTCGGTGGCGTCCTGCTGCTCATCTTTGCCTCCCTGTTGGTCATGGACCTGCTGATGACCGGCGTGCTGGCAGTGCGTTCCCATTTCGTGGTCGAGGCCCAAGCCGCCTCGGCCTTGGAGGCTGGCTGGCCGGCGGACGAGATTGCGGCGCTGAAGCAGGAGACCCTGAAGCAAGGTCCGACTTGGGATTTGCAAGGCGCGGTGCTGACGGTCTTCCTGCGCGCCGTGGTGATCTCGTCCACGGCGCTGATGCTGTCGATCCTTTCGACCAGCACGCTCTTCACCACCATCACCGGCTTCATCGTTTATTTCATCGGCAACTTCCAAGCGGATGCTC
The DNA here is from genome assembly GCA_966696705.1 of uncultured Verrucomicrobiaceae bacterium. Taxonomy (GTDB): domain Bacteria; phylum Verrucomicrobiota; class Verrucomicrobiia; order Verrucomicrobiales; family Akkermansiaceae; genus Haloferula. Next base: position 2,553 of record CBKZPU010000032.1, read on the forward strand.
GGAAGATGTACTTCGAACCGGAAGGCGTGAGCGTGCTGGAGCGCTTCACGGGACTGGCAGTGGCGACGATTTTTCCGGATTTCCAGCTGTTCAACATCGTTGACAAGATCATCGAAGGGAAAGTCGTCCCACCCGCAGCCATTTCGAGCCTGTGCGGCGTGACCGCCTTTTACCTGATCCTGCACCTGTTCGTCTCGTGGCTGATCTTCTCGAAAAAGGAATTCTGAGATGAAATCCCGCCGCCCGCTGCTTGCCGCCGCCGTCCTGCTTGTCGCGGGCGTGCTGCGCCTGCCGGTGGAGAAGGCGCTGACGAAGGACTTCCAGGAACAGGGCCTGCTTTCCGCACCACTCGAGATCGGACTGCGGGAAAGAATCGGCCAAAACAGCTCCGCCATCGCCCTCGCCGGGCTGCGGACGCTGGTGGCCACCTTCGCCCACCTGCAGGCGACCGGCTATTTCAGCGAATGCGCTTGGGCCGACGTGGAGAGTTCCATGGAAACCGCGGCCCAGCTTTCGCCCCACGGCCCGTACTATTGGGACATGGGAGCCTGGCACATGGCCTACAACGCGGCTTCGTGGTACCGCCTCGACTCCGGCCTGCCGCCGATCCGGGCGCGGGCGGAGGCGCGGCGCTGGGTTGCGAAAGGCCGGCACTTCTACGAACGCGGCATCGCCAACAACCCCGACGATTGGCAGCTCCCCTCCCTCTTGGGGCAATTGCTCTCCGACGCCCGCCGCGAGCCTGACGACCAAGCGGCGGTCGAGGCGTTCCGGAAGGCCGTGGCTACCGGCAAGGCCCCACCGCACATTCACCGCCAGCGATTCTTCGCCGAGGCCCGCGCGGAGGCCGATCCCCGCGAAATCCTGGCCGCGGTCCGCGCCCTGCTGGCCACCCCGGGGAACCGCGTGCCCACCTTGCTCGGCCTCCAGTACACCTTGGAATACCAAGTCCACGAACCCGAAGACCCCGACGCACTCGCGCTCGGGATTTTCGGCAGCGAGGAGAAGGCGCTGCGCAATCTGGGCGACTACTACGTAAATAACCTGCTCGACCGGATGCCCGAGCGCGGGGTGGAGGCCGCCATCCGCGTTCTGGAGGGACGTCGGGGGATTTCCCCGGAAGACCGCCGTAGTTTCATCCGTCAGAAAGATGAAGCCCGCAAGCGGCTCGCTCTCGACCGTTGAACCGGGTTTGACTCGACAGCCGCCGGACCCCTCCCCTAAAGCCTCTGCCGCCGCCAGTCTCCCATGCGAATCGCTCTTTTCGGTGACATTCACGCCAACCTCGAAGCCCTCGAGGCCGTGCTGGCCGATGCCGCCGAACAAGGATGCACCGACTACGTCTGCCTCGGCGACGTCGTCGGCTACAATGCGGACCCCGCGGCCTGTTTGGAGAAGGTCCGGGCCATGGATTGCCCGGTGGTGAAAGGAAACCACGACGAGGATGCCTCGGGCACCCATTCGCTGGACTCCATGAACCCGGTGGCCGCCGCCGCGCTGGAGTGGACCCGCGAGCAGCTTTCCGACGAGCAACGTACTTGGCTGCGCCGCCTGCGGATGGTCCGCCAAGTCGAGGATTTCACGGTGGTCCACAGCACCCTCGACCAACCGGCGCACTGGAATTACGTGACGAACCGTTTCGACGCGATGTCGAACTTCTCGTACCAGTTCACCCAAGTCTGCTTCCACGGCCACACCCACGTTCCGCGCGTGTATGTGAAGACCGACAAGGTCGCCGAAGTGCCCGCCGAGTCGGTGGTGATCGAGGACGGCTCGAAGTATTTCATCAATGCCGGCTCCGTCGGCCAGCCGCGCGACGGCGACTGGCGGGCCTGCTACGCCATCTACGACCTCGACCACAAGCTGGTCGTCTTCCGCCGCGTCGAGTACGACCTCGCCACCACCCAGCGGAAAATCCTCGATGCCGGCCTGCCCTCGATGCTGGCCGAGCGCCTCGCCGACGGCCGATGATCGACGTCGTCGCCGGCCTGATCCTCGATGACGCTGGCCGGCTGCTGGCCTGCAAGCGACCGGAGGGCAAGCACCTCGGCGGAAAATGGGAGTTTCCCGGCGGAAAGCTGGAGCCCGGCGAAGACCCGGCCGCCGCGCTGGTCCGCGAGCTTGAGGAAGAACTCGGGATCGTTGTGGTTCCGGGAGAACCTCTCACTCCCATCGTCTGGGACTACGGCCGCGGCCCGATCCGCCTTCACCCGCTCCTCTGCCGCATCGCTTCAGGGGTGCCTCACCCGCACGAACACTCCGAGATCCGCTGGTGCGAAGCGGGAAAACTCGGCGCGCTGGACTGGGCGGAAGCCGACCTGCCAATTCTGGCCGAGTGGCAGGGATTGGCATGAATGGATCATGAAAAAATGATGTAGGTAAAAGTGCGGCTTGTCTCGTAGCACCGCGCTGGGAAATGGTCCCGCTCGCATGAAGTCCACTTGTCTCCGCCTCCTCACTCTCCCCGCCATCGCCCTTGCTTTTTCAAGCTGCTCGCAGAATTGGAGCGAGGCGCAGAAATCACAACTCTCCACCGTCTCCGTGTCCCAGCCGTCGGTGAAGGCCGGCGCCATGAAGGAAGCCTCGGGCATCGACTCGCCCAATGCCGCGACCACGGTGCCGATGGCCACCGGTGGCGGCCTGATTCCCGCCCTGATTGGCACCGCGATCGATGCCGGCGTGACCGCGCACCAACGCAGCCAGTTCGAAAAGCAATACGGCCAGCAGCTTGGCAAGGTGAATGCCAACGTGCCGAAGACCGTCGACAAGAAGCTCCGCGCGAGCGCCGAGAAGATGCTGCGCAGTGATGAGTTCTTCGGCCCCCGCTTGAAGAACGACTCGCCGAACCGCTTCAGCGCCGAACTGACCTCCTATGGACTCGAGCGCTTCCACCGGACCAATGACGAGACTCATCTCGGTGCCGGTTTGATCGTTCTGGTGAGGCTCCACGATGCCAGCGGCCAGGCCCTGCTCGAACAAACGATCGGGGCGCGCTCCACGAACTCGGTGTCGGTGGGCGAACTCGCCGCACAGCCGAAGAAGGTGGACGCCTTGTTCGACGAGGCCGCGGAGAATTTCGCCGTCCAACTCAAGGGCGCGCTCGACCGCAAGTTGAACCGCTGATCTCGATTCGGCTCGGGGACCGGCGGCAAGTCCGCTGGTCCTGACGGCCATTCATTTCCGCTGCCGGAAGAATGACAAACCGGCCCCCGCAACCAGCAGGAAGGCGGCGGACGGCTCCGGGATCTGGGTCGCGGTGAGCTGGAGCGACAAGGTGCTGGTCGGCGGGGCCTCCGTGGAGATCCAGACCGGCATCCACTCCCCCTCGGTAAGCCCGCCGCGGACGTAGAAGCGGCTGGGATCGGTCGCCGCGCCGGTGGGAGCCAGACTGGCGGCATCCTCCAGCTTCGGGCCGAAGGCGCCGCCGTCGCTGTAGTCGCCGATATTCTCGAACTTCACCGACCAGAACAGGTCGTCGGGGACCAGCGTGTGGATGTCCGCGAAGACGAGCTGGTTGAGATTGAGGTTGTTCGGGCCATCGCCCTCGAGTTGGAAGACCGTGGGGCCGGAGGTCCACAGCGGCGTATCGGCGGGCCGGTACCCGGCGAGCGGACCCGGTGTGACTCCCGGCTGGCCGATCGGGCCCTCGTACTCGTTGTCGTCCACGATCGCCTGATAGAACGACAGCGTCACGGTCGCCTGCCGGGCGATATTCGAGTAGATCGTGACCGTGGCTTGATCGAGGTAGCGCTCGGTGCCCGCCAAGCTAGCGGAGTCGGCATACTCGGCCTCTTGGGAAATCGTCAGGTAGGTGAAGGTGCCGCCGGTCTCACCGGGCAACGAGTACACCGGGGTCTGGGCTACCACGGGGGCTGCGAGGGCAAGCGCCGCCGCAGCGAAAAGCACGGGGGATCTCATCGGGGGGATGGGGGGTGAACAGACCAGCGTCTAGCAGAAACCCCGGGCCGCGTCGATCCCGGATTGCGCCGGATCGATGAAAAATCGGCCGCGCCTACTTCCCCCAAGCCCCCTGTCGGGCCCGTTTGGCTTCCTTCTCCAGCTCCCGCAATTGTCGCAGCCGCTCCTTCACCGGGGTGCCATCGGGCAGGTCGGCAGGCTTGGTGTGGATGCGGACGAGACCTTCTCGGACCAGCGTTTCCTCAAGAAACGGCCCGCCCTCCGGCGCGACGAAGGCATGATAGCGGCGGTCGCCGAAGGGATCGTCCCAGCGGGTATGGAGGGTGAAGGGTTTGCCGGCCAGCAGGTCATGGACGCGGGACTTGGCGCGCCGGCCGATGTCGACGGCCTGCTCGTCGCTCAGGCCGAGCGCCCGCGCCTGCTCGTGGATGCGCTTGCGGTTGGTGCGTCCGCCGCCGTAGGTGCGGAACTGGCTTTCCGGCGCGTCCACGTAGTAGAGGCGGAATTGCTCGACCCGGCCATCCGGCAGGCGGACGTGGAAGCTGTCGCCGTCGTTGCTCTTGTGGTCCTGCCAGCGGCCGCCGGAAATGACCTCGTAGGCGGTGGCCCGGGCCCGTTCGGTCTGTCCCGCGGCGGGCGGCTTCCGCTGCTCCAGCGCCCAAACAATGCCAGCGACGATCAGCAGCACCACGAGCTGCCAAGGCTTGGTCGGTCCACGGCGGGCCATGGCTCAGAGGCCCTTGAAGCCCTGATACTCGGTGTAGGTGCCGAGCGGCATGGCGGCCTTGCCCCAGTCGCGGTTCAGGCGGCGGTACTTTTTGATGAACTCGGTCGGGTCGGCCCAGTTCGTCATGTTGCGGTCCACGCTCTCGCGGTGCATGCCGATCGCCAGATTGTGGCGGATCTCGAAATGGAGGTGGGCGGCGTACATCCCGCGGTTGTTGCCGATGGTGCCGATCTTCTGGCCGCGTTTCACGATCTGGCCGACCTTCACGAGCATGTCGCGGAGGTGGCCGTAGAGGGCATCGATGAAGCGGACCTGCCCCGAGGCCGGGTCGCGGTAGGCATAGCGGATGATGACGACATTTCCCCAGCCCTGGTGGACATCGTAGGCCCAGGTTACCACGCCGTCGCCGATGCTATTCACCGGCGCACCCATGTCGCTGTCGCCACCGCCTTGGCCATTCCAGTCCTCGCCGAAGTGAACCGGCGGGCGCAGCCGCAGGCCGCGGGCCTTGTAGTAGCCGGTGGCGTCCGGCGAGCCGACGGGGAAGTCGAAGCCGTCCGCCAAGGGCACCCGGGCGGTGCGCTGCTGGGCATGGGCAGGCGCGAGCAAGGCCAGGAGCAGGGCCAGCAGGATCAGGATCTTGGGTTTCCGCGGCGCTCCGCTCACCCCGCCAGTGCACGCCCGCAGGCGGCCACGGGCAAGAGAAATTCGACGCTTGACCGGCGGCTCAACCGGCCCCCAGGCCGAGGGCGTTGGTGGCGATCATCGCCGCGGCGGTGACGGCAATGACGATGCGGTACCAGCCGAAGACGCCAAGGCCGTGACGGTTCAGGTAGGCGACCATCCATTTCACCGCGACCGCGGCGGAAACGGTGGCGGCGATCACGCCGATCAGCAGCGGCACCGGCCCGTAGCTGTCCCACATCAGCAGCGCGCCGCCGAGCTTGTGGTCGTATTTTTCCGCAATGTCATGGACCGGCCAGACAGCTTTTTTGGCCGTGGCCGCCCCGAGCGTGATCAAACCGAGCAGGAAGGAAAACTCGACCGCGGCGCCCAAGCGGAGGCCGACGAGAACGCCGCCGAGAATGGTCATCAGGCTGCGCGAGGTGCCCGGCCACATCGCGAGGCACTGGGCGAAGCCGACCAGCAGGGCCATCTTGATCGTGATGTCGGCGAGTTCCACGCCCTTGGTGCCACCGCCCTTTTTCATCCAGCGGTCCACCCCGAGAATGGCGAGCCCTCCCACGAACCAAGCGATGGCGACCCACTTGAAGTGGAAGAGCTTCTCCTCGATCCAATCGTTGGCGAGGTAGCCGATAATGGCGGCGGGCAGGAAGCCTGCGAGCACGGCGAAGACCAGCTTGAGGCCCTCCTTGTCGCGGCCGAGCAGGCCCATCGTCATCTGGCGGACCCGCGGGAAATAGAGCCCCAGCACCGCGGCGATCGCGCCGCCCTGGATGCAGATCGCAAAGCAGTCCGCCGCGGCCTTTTCCTGGCCGGTGAGATTTCCCATCATCATCCGCTGGGCGACGATGAGGTGGCCGGTGGAGCTGACGGGGAGGTATTCGGTGAGTCCCTCGATGATGCCGAGGACGAGCGCTTGCCACCAGTTCATGAGGGAGTGGCGCGACCTTGCCGGCCTAGATCCGCCGCGGCAAGGGATTTGCGGTTGCCTGATGGTCCGGGTGGAGAGAAGTTCGGGGCGTCCGGCGTAACCAGCGGACCTCGAACCACCACGCATGAAGCGGAAGTATCTCTGGATGGTCAGGCGCGCCTATCGGGCCTTGCGCCATCCAAAGCTGCGCCACCGTGGCTGGTGGAAAAAGCTGACCCGTCCGCTGTTCGAGCGGCGGCTGTGGAAGCCCTGCCGCGACACGGTGGCGGTCGGCCTGGCGATCGGGTTGTTTTTCGGCCTGATCCCGCTGATCCCGCAGTCGCTGTTCGCGGCGATCGCGGCGATGCGGGTCAAGGCGAACATCCCGTTCGCCGTGGCGATCACTTGGATTTCGAATCCACTGACCAATGTCCCGATCTGGATGACCCAACTCTGGCTCGGCAATCAGGTGCAAGGCCTCCTCCGCCTACCGGCACCGGAATTCGCCGGGACCTTCGAGATCCCCCATGTCGGCATGGTGAATGCCGCCACCTTCATGCTCGGCGTCCTTCTGTCCGGACTGATTTTGGCCCTGCTCGCCTTCCCGATCGTCCACGTGTTTTCCGCGGTGATGCCGCACCATCTGCCGAAGCTGCCGCGCCGTCACCGTGATGCCGTGGTCATCGTCCCGCCTCGCGGCTCCCGAAGCTCCGGGAACTGATCTTTCCGCCGCCAAACGGCGCGCCGAGACGGGTACCGACGGTGGCTTTCGGAAACACGAAGCGCTCCAATGCCTTGGCCTCGGCACGCTTCAGGCCGGCCACCACCAGCAGCGAGATCAAGCCGGCCGCCGCTCCGAAACCCACGGCGAGCAGGACCAAGCGGCTCCGGGTCTTCCCCTCGGGAGCGGCCGCCCGTTCGTCGAGCAGCTTCGAAATGCCGGCCGCCATGCCGGTGGCCAAACGCTCGGCAAATTCGTCGGTGGTGGCGGCTTGCCGGAGACTTTCCTCCATCCCGCGACCGATCGCGACCAAATCGGACGGCGCGAGCTCCTTCGGCCCCGCGACCGGCAGCGACTCCCCGGCCGGGACTTCGTCCGGTTTGGAGGCAGCTTGGCCAACGGCGAGGTGCCGGCTATCGGTCTCCAGCACCAGCACGATGCCCGGCGAATCGCCCAGCCAAGCCGCTTGGAGAGCATGCGCGCGGTCGTCGAGATTGCGACCGTAGAGCGAGCTGTAGAGGACGAAGTAGAAGGGGAAGCGGTGCTTTTCCTCCAGCGCCGCCAAGGCCTTGGCGATCGCCTGGTGCCGCTCCGGACTGCGCACGAACATCCGGGCCTCATCGAGGATCCCATCGGCAGGCGGCGGCGGGGCGGTGAAGTCGTCCTCTTCCTGAGCATGCAGCCACCCCGCAATCATCCACAGCAGCGCAACGCACAGGCCCCTCACGCCGCGCATCATTTCCAACCGGCCGCGCCTGACAAGCCCGCCGTCTTTCCCCTCGACACGACGAAGCTCCCGCGCCAGCGTGCGGGCCGTGACGACGAACCTCCGCGGGCTTCTTGAGCTGCGGCCGCTCCTTCTAGGGCTGGCCACCCGCTGAGCATTTTCTTTTCCTACCGCCGTCACCTGGCTGCCGCATCGTTCGCGGCACCCTTTGTTTTTCTCCTGATCCCTGATCATCTTCTATTTTTCCCCGTGAAAACCGCCTCGATCTCGAAATACCGGCCCTTTCCGCCGGTTCACCTGCCGGACCGCACGTGGCCGGACAAGACCATCACCACCGCCCCGATCTGGTGCTCGGTCGATCTCCGCGATGGCAACCAAGCCCTCCCGCAGCCGATGTCGGTGGAGGAAAAGCTCGAGTTCTTCGACGTGCTCTGCCGCGTCGGCTTCAAGCAGATCGAGGTCGGGTTCCCCTCCGCCGCGGACACCGAGTTCAATTTCTGCCGCCGCCTGATCGATGAGAACCGCATCCCGGCGGACGTCACCATCCAGGTGCTGGTGCAGACCCGCGAGCACCTGATCCGCCGGTCCTTCGAAGCCATTGCCGGCGCGAAACGGGCGATCGTTCACATCTACAACTCCACCTCGCCACTGCAGCGCCGCGTGACCTTCGGCAATGCCTCGCGCGAGGACATCCGGCAGCTCGCCATCGACGGTGCCAAGCTGGTCAAGGAGCTGGCCCCGACCATCCCGCAGACCGAGGTGGTCCTGCAGTACTCGCCGGAATCCTTCTCCGATACCGAGCTGGATTTCGCCTTGGACTGCTGCAACTCGGTCATCGACGTCTGGCAGCCGACGCCGGAAAAGAAGATGATCATCAACCTGCCGGACACCGTCCAGTGGACCACGCCGAACATCCACGCCGACATGATCGAGTGGATGTGCCGCCACTTGAAGAACCGCGAGTCGCTGATCGTCTCGCTGCACACCCACAACGACCGCGGCACCGGCACCGCCGCCACCGAGCTGGGCCTGATGGCCGGCGCGGACCGCGTGGAAGGCACGCTCTTCGGCAACGGCGAGCGCACCGGCAACCTGGACATCGTCAACGTGGCGCTGAACATGAACAGCCACGGCATCGACACCGGGCTGGATTTCTCCGACCTGAACTCGCTGCGCCAAGTCTATGAAAAGGTCACCCGCATGACGGTCGGCGAGCGCCATCCGTATGCCGGCGAGCTGGTCTTCACCGCGTTTTCCGGCTCCCATCAGGATGCCATCAAGAAGGGCCTCGACCGCCGCGCGAAGGAGATCAAGGACACCCCCGACCTCCCGTGGGGCGTGCCATACCTGACCATTGATCCGCAGGACATCGGCCGTTCTTACGAGGCGATCATCCGCATCAACTCGCAGTCCGGAAAGGGCGGCATCGCCTACATCCTCGACCGCGAGCATGGCCTCGATCTGCCGAAAACGATGCACCCGCAGGTCGGCAAACGCATCTACGACCTGGCCGACGAACTCGGCCGCGAGCTGACGGCCGATGAGATCCGCGACGCCTTCTATCACTTGTTCGCCAACGTCGAGCTGCCGCTTTCCGTGAAGGACTACGAGCTGATCCACCACACCACCGAGCGCGGCCAGGTCGCCTGCACGGCGACGGTCGAGTTGTATGGCGAGGAGCGGAAGATCCACGGCCTTGGCAACGGCCCGATCAACGCCTTCGTCCACGCCATGGAAAGCGCCGGCATGAAGGACTTCAAGGTGACCGACTATCGCTCCCACGCCGTTCGCGGCGGCTCCGACGCGAACGCCGCCGCCTACGTCCAGGTCCAGCACGACGATGGCCGCATCGTCTGGGGCTGCGGCATCGACCCATCCATCGAAATGGCCGGCCTCAAGGCGCTGGTGACCGGCTGGAATCTGCTGCGATCCTAACCGCCCGACCCTGTCGTGGCGGGCGATTGGGCTCATCCCACTTGCCATGGGAGCGGGGCTTCCCTTGACTCCGCGCCATGTCTTCCGCCCGCCACGACGGCCGCCAGCCGGATCAACTCCGCCCGATTTCCTTCATCCCCCACGTGGCCCCACACGCGGCGGGCTCGGTGCTGGTGTCTTTTGGCAATACCCGCGTGATCTGCGCCGCGACCGTCGATGAAGACGTGCCGCGCTGGATGAAAATGCAGCGGGTCGAAGGCGGCTGGCTGACCGCGGAGTACAGCATGCTCCCTTACTCCACGCTGGAGCGGAAAGACCGCGACATCTCGCGCGGCAAGCTCGACGGCCGGTCGTCGGAGATCCAGCGGCTGATCGGCCGCTCGCTGCGGGCAGTGACCGATCTTTCGAAACTCGGCCAGCGCACGGTGTGGATCGATTGCGACGTGCTCCAAGCCGACGGGGGGACCCGCACCGCGTCCATCACCGGCGGCTGCGTGGCACTGGCGATCGCCCTGAACCGCCTGATGGCGGCGGGGAAACTGAAGGCCTTCCCGCTGACCAAGCTGGTCTCGGCCATTTCCGCCGGGGTGGTGAATGGCCAGCCGGTGCTCGATCTCGACTACATCGAGGACAAGGAAGCCTCGGTGGATTTCAACGTGGTGATGACCGAAACGGGCGAATTCGTGGAGGTCCAGGGCAGCGGCGAGGAGGCGGTTTTCTCCGGTGCGGAGATGACGGCGATGTTGGAGTTGGCGACCAAGGGCTCGGCCGAGCTGGTGGCGCTGCAGAAGAAGGCCATCCTCGAGGCCGACCGGCCGAGCGGCGACGCCTTGGCCTCTCTCGCGGCGGCCTTCGGGCGCTGACCCGGAGCGGCTTTCTTTGTCCTTGCAGCGCCCCCGGGCGGAACTAGTTTTGTTGGATCCTCGAACGGTTCGCCGTGAGGGGATTTCATATAAAAAACACGGGGCCCTAACGGGTCCCATCATAGACAAAACCAAAGTAAAACCATGAAAACCAACATCCGTCAGCACGGCGGCTTCACCTTGGTGGAGCTGCTCGTGGTGATCGTCATCATCGCGGCCCTCGCGGGCCTTTCGGCTCCGGTCATCCTGAAGCAGCGCAAGAAAGCTGACCAGACGGAAGCCAGCCACAACGTCCGGCAGATCCATATCGCGTTGCTCGACTTCGACAACGACTACGGCAGCTTCCCGGACAACAACACGGCGGAAGACGTGAAGGACGCAACCGGCACGTCTCTGAGCTTCGGCGGCAGCTTCGCGAACGATTACTTCCGCCAGCTGATCGCGACGTCCGCGAAAGCGGAGTCGATCTTCTGGTGCAAGACCAGCTACAGCCCGAGAAAGCCGGACAACGACATCTCCCCGGGCAAGGCGCTTGATGCCGGTGAAGTCGGTTTCGGCTACATCATGGCCAGCCAGACTGACGGCCAGAGCTCCTCGAGCAACTCGAGCCGCCCGGTTTGCGTGTCGCCGCTCTACAAGGCCCAGCCGAACTGGGAGTTCGACCCCGAGCCCTACGGTGACAAGGCCGTGGTGCTGCGCATCGACGGCAGTGCGAAGGCGGAGACCATCCGCACGGACAACCGCTACGTCGCGGTCCCGGGCGGTTTCCTCCAGTCCCAAGGTGAGAAGAGCGTTTGGGAGGATGTCAATCCGGTCCTGCGCGCTCCGCAACCGCGCGGCGGCCAATAAGGGCCAGCCACCACACTGATTCCCGCGCCGGGAAGCCTTTCGGGGCTTCCCGGTTTTTCGTTTCCGGAATCGGCTTTGCGACAACCTGCAGGAAACTTCGATGTGCGCGGCCGGGTCTTTCCACTAGCTTCCCCGGCGATGAAGGAAGACGAGCAGGTGCGACTGCCGGATGGCCGGATATTGGGCTACGCGGACTACGGGGATCCGGCCGGCGAGCCGCTGTTCTTCTTCCACGGCTGGCCGAGCAGCCGCTATCAGGGAAAACTGCTCCATGAGCTGGCCGCGCAGCGCGGCCTGCGGTTGATCGCGCCGGACCGGCCGGGCGTCGGCTTGTCCGATCCGCTGCCCGGCCGCGGCTTCGCGAGCTGGCCGCGGGACGTCGCCGGACTGGCCGATGCCTTGGAAATGGAACGCTTCAAGATCTACGGCATTTCCGGCGGTGGACCCTACGCGCTGGCCACCGCGACGGCCCTGCCGGAGCGGGTGGCCGCCACCGCCATCGTCTGCGGGGCACCGCCCTTTGCCGATCCCGCCGACCGCACCAACATGCATTGGACCTATCGGACTCTGACCCGCCTCAAACGCCTCCGCCGCGCCATCACGCCCGGCGTGATCGCCGCCAGCCGCTGGATGATCGCCCGCGGTGCGGAGCGCGCGCCGATGAGCTGGCTGATGCGCAGCATTCCCCTGTCCGACCGCGAGGCGATCGCCGACGCCGGCTGCTGGGAAAGCGTGACCCGCAGTTATCTGGAGGCCGTGCGCACGGGAGCGGACACGGTTTTGACGGAGGGCGAGCTGTACCTCGAGCCGTGGGACTTCTCACCGGAGGAGATCCGCGTGCCGGTCGCCTTTTGGCATGGGCTGGCGGACAAGAACTTGCCGTGCGAAGTGGCGAAACGGCTCGCCGCCCGCGTGCCGACGGCCGAGGGCCATTGGGAAGAGGGCGAGGGCCACTACTCGCTGCCGCTGCGCTTCCGCGCGCCGGTGCTCGATTGGCTGCGCGCGAGGTGAAACCATTCACTGGCCCGGCTTGCGGGCTGCTTCCTCGCGCTCGGCTTCGTGGATGATTTCCAGCGCGTGCTCGACCTCCTCGGCCGGGTCCGGAAGATGGCTCTTCTTGCGGAACACGCGCAACGGGAAGAACAGCACCGAGAACACCGCGCCGAGCGCCACGTCGTAGATCCGCACCGGCACCATCAGCCCGGCATTGACCGGCTTGAGCACCCCCCGCACCGCCGCGCTTTTCGAATACCAGATCGTGAGCGCGATGATGGAGACGATGCCGATGAATTTCTCCGTGGTGTGGATATCGACGTGGAATGTCAACTCGGTGACCAACAGCAGGCCAACGAAGCCGATCAGCAGGAAGGCAGTGTGCTCGAGGACGGGGAACTTCTCGATCAGCTTGATGCAGTGCCCGGCCACGAACCGCAGGGCGAGGATGCCAATGAAGACACCGGTGCAAACGACCCACATCTTGTCGCTGAGCGCGACCGCGGCCACCACGTTGTCCACGCCCAAGCTGAGGTCCATCAGCTCGATCGAGGCGACGGTCGCCCAGAAGCCCTTGCCCGCGGCCTTGCCGACCACTTGGCCTGCTTCGTCCAACTCCGGCTCATGGCGGGAGGCGAAGTGATGCGCCATCAGGTGGATCAGGTAGGCCGCGCCGAGCGCCTTGACCCACTCGTTCTCGATGATGAAGGCCGCGAGCAGCAGCGCCAGGCCGCGGAACACATAGGCGCCGATGATGCCGACCTTGAGGGCCCAGTACTTCTGCTTGCCCGGCAGGTGGGATGCCATCGCGGCGATCGCCAGCGCATTGTCCACCGAGAGCAGGCCCTCGATGATGATCAACGAAATGATCACCGGCAGGGCCTCGAGGAATTGGGACCAGAGTTCGGGAGCGGAAATCTCAGCAAGCATGGACGAGCGGCGACCATCCACCTTTCACCCCCCGCTGGCAAGAACCGGGGGCGTGCTTTGGTTTTCCCACTCCCGGATCTTCCGCAGGGCGAACAGCAGCGGCGGCAGGCACAGCAGGCCGAAGGAGCTGTCAATCATCTGCCACCCGAACGGAATGCCCCGGATCGGCCCGCAGATCAGCGCGAGCGGGATCACTGCCAGCGAGGCCACCACCCCGACGCGCAGGACGCCTTGGTAACGGACCGGCTCCCGCCACGGCAGGATGAAAAACAGCGCGATCACCAAGTGGCCGAAGGCAAGCCAGTCCGTGCCGTAGGCGAGAAAAGGGTACCGTGCATGGGTCGCCTCCAAGCCTTCCCGCACCCGGAGAATCCAGTGCTCGAAACCGCCATGAAGCCCGGGATTCGCCTGCGACTCTCCGGTCATGACGGAGGAGAGCAGCCGGAGTTCCTGAAGCAAGGGGAAGGCCGTGACCCCGCTGAACACGAGTCCGGCGATCACGATCCCGATCGCCAGGCGGATCTGCTTCAAGGGAGGCATGACCCGCAATGTGGGAGCCGGTCCGCCCAAAGTCGAATCCGCAACGATGAAAAGCCGGTGAAGGAACCAGTAAGTCAGCCGTCCGAAACAGGCTGCTCCTTTTTCTGCAGATCCGCCTTCAGGCCGGTGAAGAAGAGCAGCGCGGCAGCGACGCAGATGCACGAATCGGCGACATTGAAGGACGGCCAACGGTAGTTCAACAGCGGGATGGTGAAGTCGAGGAAATCGACCACGTAGCCGGCCTTCAGCCTGTCCCACAGCGGCGCGCCTTCCATGTAGGAGAGCCGCGAGCCTTGGATCAGGCGGTCGGTGAGATTGCCGAAGATCCCGCACAGTAACAGGCCGACGGCGACCTTGCCCCAGTTGCCGACGAAGAAGTTCTTTCTCACTCCAAGCGTGATCAGCACCAGCGCGATGATGGGCACGGCGAGGAAGACGACCGGCGCCCAATCGGTGCGGTTGCCGAAGCCGAAGGCCACGCCTTGATTGTGGACGCGGACAATGTTGAAGACTCCTTCGATCACGGGCCGTTCCACGCCCGAGGAGTAATTCCCCGGGTCAGGCTCAGGGAAGGCCGCGACGATCTTGAACTTCGTCCATTGGTCGAGGAGGTAGAGCGGCAGCGTCACGGCCAGCAGGATCCGCCAAAGCGGCCACTCCTTGTTCATCTCAGCCGCAGGCTGCATTCCGATCGGTGATTGGAGGATTGATGGGTGATTGATGGTTGCCCTGCTTCACGCGTGGGAAACGGTCTGCACCACGGATTCGCAGCGTGCGCAAACGCCGGACTTGCCGAGCGGCTCGTAGCGGCGGCAGCGCGGACACATACAGTAGCTCGTCTTCGCGGCCTTGGCCGAAAGCGCCTTGCCAGCGGACACGTCGAGGTCGGCGATGATGAAGAATTCGGTCGCGAACTGGCGGTCGCGCAGCAAGTCGTACACCGGTTCGCCCTCGGGAACGACCAGCGTCACCGCGGCTTCGTTGTTCTTGTTGAAGGCCTTGGCCTGAACTTGCTCCTCGATCGCGGTCTGCACCGTGCGGCGGATTTCCAACAAGCGGTTCACCTTCGTGGTCGCATCGCTCGAAGCGAACGCCACGTCGGGCTCGGGGAAGTCCTGCTCGTGGACGCTGCCTTCGGTGAAGTTGGCATGCTCCCAAGCCTCGTCAGCGGTATAGACGAGGATCGGCGCGAGCAGCTTGGCCAGCGCGTTGAAGACATCATACATCGCCGTCTGGCTCGCACGACGGCGGACCGAGCTACGAGCGTCGCAGTACATCCGGTCCTTCGTCGCATCGATGTAGATCGCGGACAGGTCGGTGGCGCAGAACTGGTTGAGCGCGTTGAAGACCTTGCGGAACTCATACTGCTCGTAGGCCTTGCGGCACTCGCTGACCACCGCGTGGAGCCGTTCGAGAATCCACTGGTCGAGCAGCGGCAGGTGGCTCGGCGCGACACGATCCATTTCCGGGTCGAAGCCATCGAGGTTGCCCAAGAGGATGCGCAGCGTGTTGCGCAGCCGGCGATACGGCTCGGCGACCTGCTTGAAGAGATCCTCGCTGAACGGCACTTCGCTCTGCCAGTCCACGGAAGAAACCCACAGCCGCAGGATGTCGGCGCCATACTTGTTGTAGAAGAACGCGGCGTCGGTCGGCTTGCCGGCCTTCGCGGCATCGGACTTCGAGATCTTCTTCTTGTCCTTGTCCACCACGAAGCCGTGGGTGAGCACGGACTTGTACGGCGCGGCACCGCGCCAGGCGATGCTCATCATGAGCGAGCTCTGGAACCAGCCGCGGTGCTGGTCGGTCGCTTCGAGATACAGGTCGCAGGGCGCGTGCAGTTCAGGATGCTTTTCCAGCACGGCGACGTGCGAGCAGCCGGAGTCGATCCACACGTCGAGCGTGTCGCGGCACTTCTTCACGCCGGCGGGCAGGCCGAGCTTCTGCGCGAGCTCGTCATCGGAAAGCTCGAACCAGACGTTGGTGCCGTGCGTTTCGACCAGATCGGCGACCTTGCGCGCGACCTCGGCGGAAAGGATCGCCTTGCCATCGGCATCGAAGAACACCGGCAGCGGCACGCCCCAGGTGCGCTGGCGCGAGATGCACCAGTCCGGCCGCGCTTCCACGGTTCCGTAGATGCGGTTGCGCCCCCAGGCCGGCAACCACTCGACCTTGTCGATCGCGTCGAGCGCCTGGCCGCGGAGGTTTTCCAAGGAGATGAAAAACTGCTCGACCGCGCGGAAGATGATCGGCGTCTTCGAGCGCCAGCAGTGCGGGTAGCTGTGGCGATAGACTTCCTTCGCCAGCAGAACGCCCTTCAATTCGAGTAGCTCGACGATGGGTTCGTTCGACTTGAAGACGTGCTTGCCGACGAGGTGCGGCAGCCCGCTTTCCGCGGTGAAGTTGCCCTCGTCATCGACCGGCGAAAGCACGCCGAGGCCGTACTGCTGGCCGACCACGTAGTCGTCCGCGCCGTGGCCGGGAGCGATGTGAACCGCGCCGGTGCCGGTGTCGGTGGTGACGAACTGGGCGAGGATGATTTTCGACGTGCGGTCGAGGAACGGATGGCGCGCCTCGAGGTGCTCCAGCTCGCGGCCCTTCAGGGTCTTGAGCGTGGAAGTACGACGCATGCCGGACTTCGTCTCCAGATCGGCCACGAGCTCCTTCACCACGATCAGGATTTCCCGGCGGCCGTTGCCTTCGAACTGGCAGACCTCGTAGGTGAAGTCCGGATGCACTGCCACGCCAAGATTGGCCGGCAGCGTCCACGGCGTGGTCGTCCAGATCGCCATCGACGCATTGCCGATGCCAAGCTTCGATGACGACTCCGGCGTCAGCGGGAACTTCACGAAGATCGCCGTGCTCTCCTTGTCCTGGTACTCGACCTCGGCCTCGGCCAACGCGGTCTGCGCGCCGTAGGACCACTGGACCGGCTTCTTGCTCTGATAGACCGCGCCGCTTTCGACCAGCTTGGCGAAGACGCGCAGGATCTCGGCCTCATAGCCGGGCGCCATGGTCAGGTACGGATTCTCCCAATCCCCGAACACGCCGAGGCGGCGGAACGAGCCGCGCTGGATATCGATGAACTTTTCCGCGAACTCGGTGCAGCGGCGGCGGATCTCGGCGGGCTCGAGGCCGGCGGCCTGCTTGACCACCTTGAACTCGATCGGCAGGCCGTGGCAGTCCCAACCCGGCACGAACGGCGCGGTGAAACCGGCCATTGTCTTTGACTTCACGACGAGGTCCTTGAGCACTTTGTTGAGCGCGGTGCCCATGTGCACGTCGCCGTTCTCAAACGGAGGGCCGTCGTGGAGGACGAAAGTCGGCGCGTTTTGCGCGCGGCGGCGGCCGAGGATCTTCTGGTAAAGTCCCTGCTTCTCCCAAATCGCCAACCGCTTCGGCTCGTTGTCCACGAGGTCCCCGCGCATCGGGAACGTCGTTTGCGGCAGCAGCAGCGTGTCTTTGTATTGCGATTCGGAACTCATTTTGCGGGGGCGGAAGCTAGCAACGCCCCCCCGAGGGGTCAACCACCGGCGCAGGAGATTGAAAATCAAGGAAAAACAGCGGACACCCCGCCCAAAAAGGCCATCTGGCGAGTGATTTTTAAAACTGTGCAGGCCCCCTGACAAACCAAGCGGCGGCGGGTCGTATCGCGGATTGTATCCAACAACCATGAAAGCCCCGGGCAACTTCGGATGGGTCGCTGTCGCCTTACTCACTGTCCTGGGAGGTATCGCGAATGGCACTCCGAGCCATCGCGTGACGGTGACGGAACGGCTGCTTGGAGCGGACAAAGTGGCCTATGCGGTCCTGCGCACCGAAAGCGACAATTGCGCCAGCTACTATCAGAAGAAGACAAAGGTGCATTTCATCGAGCGCTTCACCGATGGCTCCACGCCGGAGAGATCGATGCTGCTCTCCGAGACCGAAACGATCGTCGACGCAACCCACAATGATCCGAAGACACCCCCACCGGTGACCACGCGGGTGGTGACGCGCGACGATAGCTTGAGTCTCACCGAGGCGCTGCTGCGCTACCCGATCTCCAAAGCGGAGCCATGGGATGCTGCCAATCTCGCTCGCCTTCAGGTCCATCCTGCTTCCGGCATATCACTCGATGGCAGGGTCGAGGTGGCGTCTGGCGCCCACATTGACAAGCTTTTCGGGGGCTCATTGGAGAAAGGCGAATGGAAGGTAAGCGGAGCTTTCGAACAAGGGCCCTGCTTGTTCCTCTCGCTGGAAACGGAAATGGAGGAGGGCGGTCCGGAAACCCGGATCCTGGGGGTGGACAAGCATCGCTCGGATCAAGTCGACGCGCATCTGAAGAGGGAGGATATCTACCTGTGCGCCGGTACTTTCGGCAGCCGGGAAGAAGCGCTTGCTCGTGTGGAATCGTGGAAAGCGGACGACAAAGCTTTCGGGAAGTGGGAAATCTGGTCCCGCCGCTTGCCGACGGACAAGACCGACTACGTTCTCGTTCTCACTCAAACCCGTGAGATGTTGGACGGAGGCCGGTCCAAGCGCATCGAAGAAGAAACCGGCATCAAGTTCGAAGCAATCTCCAGCGAGCGATTCGTCGAGCGGACCCGGGTGCCGTGACGGGGCTGAATCGCCTGCGCTCACTTCATCGCGTGACGCGATCATGCCGCTTGAGAATTCGATTTTCTCGCACGCGCCGGACCTGCTCAAGTGTCGGCGTGGATCCCCTCAAGTTCTCGCTCGTCACCGGCTGGGCCGGTTTTCTCGGCGGCGTGGCCAGCGGGGCGATCATGGGGCTGCTCTTTCATCGTGAGGACTGGCTCGGCGGCTACGGCAGCCGCGAGCGGCGGATGGTACGGCTGGGACACATTTCCTTCTTCGGGATCGGACTGATCAATCTGTTCTACGCGCTGTCGCTGGAGCCATTGGGCGTGCCTCATGAGGCCGCGCGTGCCGGCTCGATCGCGCTGCTGGTGGCGCTCGTCGCCATGCCGTTGAACTGCTTCCTGTGCGCATGGCGGAAACCGTTCCGCCATCTCTTCTTCATCCCCGTGCTGTCCGCCGCGGCGGGCATCTCGGTCATCCTTTTCGCCCGGTCATGAATATCGGCTACGTCGCCATGAGCGGGCTGCGGCTCGTCGACCTCGAGCTGCTTCAGCTCGGGCTGTCCTTTCCTGCCGTGGCGCGACGGGCGCGGGAAATCGAGGCATTGCCATCGCTCGGCCTGCTGACCCTGGCGGGCATGTCGCCGCCGCACATCGGCGCCGAGTACCTCGAAGTACGGGACATCTCGGAGGTGCCGGACCGCTTCGATGCGATCGCGCTTTCCACCCTGAGCGCGACGTCGAAGGAAGCCTACGCGATGGCGGCGAAGTTCCGCGAGAACGGCATCCCGGTGATTCTCGGTGGATTGCATGCCACGCTCGCACCGGACGAGGCCGCGAAGCACGTCGATGCCGTGGTCATCGGCGAGGGCGAGGTCGTGTGGCCGGAAGTCCTGCGCGACTTGGAGCGCGGCGAATTGAAGCCGATCTACGATGCGCGTCGTAGCGGACCCTTCGATTTCCGCAACGCCCCGATGCCGCGCTTCGACCTGCTGTCGCCGGACCGCTATCCGCGCTTCACCGTGCAAACCCAGCGCGGTTGCCCGTATGCCTGCGAGTTCTGCGCGGCTTCCATGCGCCTGTCGCCGGTCTTCCGCACCAAGCCGGTCGAGAAGGTCATCGCCGAAGTGAGACGGCTGAAGGAACTGTTCGGCCGGCCCTTCGTCGAGTTCGCCGACGACAACACCTTTGCCGACAAGCGCCATGGCCGCGAGTTGATGAAGGCGCTCGAAACGGAAGGCCTGCGCTGGTTCACCGAGACCGACGTCTCGGTCGCCGATGACGAAGACCTGCTCAAGATGATGCGCGACGCCGGTTGCCACCAGGTGCTCATCGGCTTCGAGAGCCCGCGCTTCGATTCGCTCAATGGCGTCGAGATGAAATCCAACTGGAAGGCCCGCCGCACCGACCGCTATCTGCGGGCCGTCGAGACCATCCAGCGCCACGGGATCACGGTGAACGGCTGCTTCATCCTTGGCCTCGATGGCGACGCGACGGACAGCTTCGAGCACGTCTTCCGTTTCGTCGAGGAAAGCGGGCTCTACGATGTGCAAGTGACCTACCTCACCCCCTTTCCCGGCACGCCCTTGTGGAAACGCCTGTCGGAAGAAGGCCGGCTTCTGTCCGAAGAAGCGACCGAGCGCTGCACGCTCTTCGACATCAATTTCCGTCCGACCGACATGAGCGTGGAGGAACTGAAGAACGGCTTCCGCGACCTGACCCGCCGGCTTTACGCACCGGAATTCGTGGACCAGCGGAACAAGCGCTTCCGCGGACACTTGCGAGCGAAGGTTCGCGCAAGATAACGCCGGGAGCGCGGGAGACTTGCTTCGGAACCTGGCGTTCCCTTGCATCCCACCATGCGCATTCTCGAGCCCCTGTTGTTCCTCACCGGCCACCGCGGGGCAATCGAACGCATCGCCGCGACCCGCCACGCGTGGCTTGTCGGCGCGATCCTAGTGCTGAGCGCCGGCATCGCGCGGAACTACGATCACCTCGACCTGCTGCGCGAGCCGGAATGGTTCATCGGCCCCTTCGCCGCGTCGCTTGTGTCGATCTGGTTCATATTCGGCTGCATCAGAGGTCCCTTGAAACTGAATGAAGCCGGCAAGCTCGCGCCTCAATTCCTAACGTTTCTCACCTTCGCCTGGATGACCGCGCCTTGCGCGTGGCTCTACGGCATCCCGGTCGAGGCAATGACCGACATCGTCACCGCGACGAAATGGAACATTGCGTTTCTCGCGGTCGTTTCACTGTGGCGGGTCGCCCTGATGACCCGCGCGGTGGCAGTGTTGACCGGGGTGACAGCGCTGCGTGCTTTTGTGCTGGTTCTCACCCCGGCGGCTTTCGAGGCGATGGTTGGGTCGTATTTCAAGGCCATGTCCTTGGTTCAGATCATGGGTGGCGTGCGGCTGCCTCCGCATTCCAAGCTGCTCCGGGAGGCCAGCCAGCAGGTCCTCGGGATTTCCTTCATTCTGGTGATCCTCGGAATCATCGCCTGCAATCTCATCAAGGGGAAGGCCGTTCATCCGCTCCATCGTGCGGCGGAGTCCTCTCCCTCGGCGGCCATGGGGATGGCCTTACCGGCGCTCCTGCTCTGGATTATCCTCGCCCTTCCGCTCCAACCGAAGGCGGCCAATCGAACCCGGCTCGAGCGACTCCTGAAATCGGGCGACTACCCCGCGGCGGTTGCCTTCGCGATGTCGAAGACCCGCGACGACTTCTCCCGCATCCACGATTTCCCACCGGCACCCGGTGGCGGATGGTTCCCGCTCGACTTGCTGGACGCGATGCCGCCGGACGCACCGGACTGGCTCCGCGACGAATGGACCGGCAACGCCATCGAGTCGCTCAAGGCAAGACTGACCCTTACGGACGAAACGTGGGGGAAGCTTGCGACCCGGCATCCCCGGGTAACCAGGGAGCTTTCCCAGCATGCCGAAACGCTAAGGACGAGTTCATCCAAGGACGACATGGACGATTGGTGGCTCCGCAAATTTGAACAACTGACCGAGTCGCCCGACGCGAACCGGCGCACCCACCCGGAGCAGGTGCCGCCGCGATGACCTTTCCGGCGATGTAATTTCCACTTTCCCCGCGACAACTCCGGCGCGCTCCAGCAGGACGGCGGCTACTGGCTGTCGGTGGTGCCGCCGCGCTGCTGGGCATTCGCCGGGTTGCCCCGGATCGCGCTCTGGACCATGATCAGTTCGCCGACGTTCTCCAGCGTCAGTAGCCCGACGACTGCACCGCCGCCGGTTACCGGCACGGTCACGCATTGGTTCGCGCTCATCGCCTCCACCGCGGGGGCGAGCAGTTCCATCTCGTCCACCGGCTGGCAGTCGCGGCTCATCGCGTGGCCGACCCGCGCGTCGCGGCGACCCTCGGCCAGCGCTTTCACCAGGTCGTTGCGGCGCAGGATGCCGACCACCCGGCCGTCTTCCAACACGGGAAAGTCCTGCTGCGAGCCGGCCAGCAGTTCCTCGATCGCGCGGTCCAGCGGGTCGTAGGGGGAAAACGTGCGGAAGCGTTTCATCATCGCGTCGCGCACCCGCAGGCCATCCAGCACGGAGCGGGTCTGCACATCGGCGGCCTCGCCCTGCGCGCCGAGGAACACGAAGACGGCGATGAAGATCAGGAAGGGATTGAGGAAGAAACCGGCGATGCCGAACCCGATGGCCATGATCTGGCCGAGATTGGCGGCGATCGCCGTCGCCCGCGTGCGGCCGAGCCGGAGCGACAGCAACGCGCGCAGCACCCGCCCGCCATCCATCGGAAAGGCCGGCAGCAGGTTGAAGACGACAAGCATCAGGTTCAACAACATCAGCCGCTCGAGAAAGCCGCCGCGCGCCCAGTCGAAACCGGTCAACTGGTGGACGCGGTCGAGCACCACCAGCAGGAAGAACAGAATGGCGGCGATCACCACGTTGACCGCCGGCCCGGCGACGGCGACCCAGAACTCCTGCATCGGCTTTTCCGGGATCCGCTCCAGCCGCGCGACGCCGCCGATGGGCAGCAGCGTGATGTCCCGCGTGGCGATGCCGTAGCGCCGCGCGGTCAGCGCGTGGCCGAACTCGTGCAGGACCACGCAGAAAAACAGCGCGAGGATGAACGCCACTCCCGCGAGCGCTTCGGCCGGCGACTTGCCCGCCCCGAGATGGAGCATGAAGACCCAGCCGATCAATAGCGCGAAGGTCCAGTGCAGGTACACCCCGATGTTCGCAAAACTGCCGAGCTTCAGCGACCATTTCATCTCCTCTATCATCGACGCCGTGCCCCGGATTGCATCCCGAAATGCAGCAGCGCCCGGCAGTAACGGCATCCACGTTTTCAGGGCAGCCGATTTCCCGCTTGCCCCATTCACTTTGTTCTGCAAAGTAAGACTCATCCCCAGCCCGTCCGAGTTGCTTTCCGGCCTTAAACTTTGCCCCACAAAGCCAAATGTCCACCCTGAACCTTGCTGCGACGCGTTGCCTGGTCCGCCGTGCCATGACGATGGGCCACGGGACCGAAACCCGCGAGGCGCTGGCGCGCCTGGAGACCCGCCTGAAGCGTGGTCCGGTGACGATCCTCGGTCCGCTCGCGCCGGATGCCGCCTTGTGTGAAATGATCCGCCGCCACGGCGCGCTGGAGGGCGACCCGCACGAGTTCCGCGCCCCCACCCGCACGGTGGTGGTGCCCTTGACCGGCCTGCCGAAGGAAACGCGCAAGCGCTGGAAGGACAGCGGGCATGAGTTGTTCGACCTCACCTTGCCATCGGTGCGGCGCGCGCAGACCTCGCTGAATCTTCTGACGCTGGAGCACTGCAAGCCCCTGGTGGCGGGCTTTCGCGATGATGCGGAAAGCCTCTCCATCGCCGGCGAGGCCACGGGATCCACGGTGGTGGAAGATGCCGAAGAGGCGTCACTGCTGCCGTTCGCCCCGAAATTCGGCATCGTCTGCCAAACGCGGATCACGCGCCGTCACGCGACCGTGATGGCGGAGGCGCTGCGGCTGCGCCACGCCGACAGCCGCATGGTTTTCCTCGATACGACCTCCCTCGCGATGTTGGAGCGCGAGCGGTCCGTGGAAGCGCTCAGCCGCTGGGCGGAATCAATCATTGTCGCGGGCGATGCCAAAGAGGCATCCGTCCGGGCCTTGATCGAGACGGCCCGGCGGCTGGGTCTCCCCGCCAAAGCGGTGGCGGATGCCGGTGCGCTCGAGCCGCGTGACTACGCGGGTGTGGGACGGATCGGTCTCACGGCAGGCGAGTTCTCGCCGGACGCGGTGGTGGAAGCGATCACGGCCCGGCTGGAGACGGAAGGCGGGGCGAAGCCTGCGACCTGAAGAGTTCGTTGGGGTGAAGAAAGGGCGAGGTGCTGGAGCGCGGGTCGAGTGCTCGTGCTCCAGCAATCGCTCCAGATCCCAAGCTGGCCGCGGGAACGCGCTGTGAACGCCCTCACAAGACCGCCTCGAGGAAGGCCCACTCGTCGGCGGTCCTGTCGATCATCTTCGAGAGGGCCGTGCCCGCGCCGTGGCCGGCACTGGTGTCGATGCGGATCAGCACCGGCGGGCCGTCCTTCGCCTGGCACTCCTGCAAGCGCGCGGCGAACTTGAAGCTGTGCGCCGGCACCACGCGGTCGTCGTGATCGGCAGTGGTCACCATCGTCGCCGGGTAGCGCGTGCCGTTCTTCAGTACATGGTACGGCGAGTATCGTAGCAGAGCCTTGAACTCTTCCGCGTCCTCGGCGCTGCCGTAGTCCTTTTCCCAGGCCCAGCCGATGGTGAACTTGTGGAAGCGCAACATGTCCATCACACCGACCGCCGGCAACGCCGCGCCAAAGAGGTCCGGCCGCTGGGTCATGCAGGCACCAACCAGCAGGCCGCCATTGCTGCCGCCCTGGATGGCGAGCTTTTGGGGTGAGGTGTACTTCTCGTTCACCAGCCACTCGGCGGCGGCGATGAAGTCGTCGAAGACGTTCTGCTTCTGCAAGCGCGTGCCGGCGAGGTGCCACTCGCTGCCGTATTCGCCGCCGCCGCGCAGGTTCGCCACGGCGAGGATGCCGCCCCGCTCCAGCCACACCGCGCGGCCGATGGAGAAGCCGGGCGTGATGCTGATGTTGAAGCCGCCATAACCGGTCAACAGCGTGCGGTGTGAGCCATCGAGCGCGATGCCCTTCTTGTGGACGAGGAAAACCGGAACCTTGGTCCCGTCCTTGCTGGTGGCGAAGACCTGCTTCGTCTCGTAGGCGCTGCCATCGAAGCCGACTTTCGGACGCTTCCACAGCGTGCTGGACCCGCTTTCAAGATCGTAGCGGTAGATCGCGCCGGGATCGGTGAAGCCGGTGAAGGTGTAAAAGGTCTGCTTGTCCTTCTCGCGGCCCTCGAAGCCACCGGCGCTACCGATCCCCGGCAGCTCGACGTCCCGCACCTTCGTCCCGGCGAGGTCATAGACCGTCACCGCGCTCTTCGCGTCCTTCAGGTACTCCACCACCAGCTTGCCACCCACCATGCTGGCCTGCTGGAGCAGATCCTTCGACTGCGGGATGATCTCCTTCCACGCGGATCGCTCCGGCTTCGCGACATCGATGGCGATGATCCGGTGCCGCGGCGCATCGAGATCGGTGCGGAAATAGAACACGCCATCCTTGTTGCCGATGAAATCATAGCTCGCATCGGCCGCGGCGAGCAACTCGATCACCTTGTCGCCGTCCACCGGTCGATAGAAAAAGCGGTTCTTCGGATCGGTGCCCTCGGACACGTGGATCACGAGGAACTTCCCATCCTCGGTCAGCCCGCCGCCGAATCCCCAGCGCGGTTGGTCCTTCCGCTCATAGATCACCGGGTCCTCTGACTGCGGCGTGCCGATCTTGTGGAAGCACAGCTTCTGGAACTCGTTCTTCTGCGTGAGCGCGGCACCTTCCGGCGGCGCATCGTAGCGGCTGTAGTAGAAGCCACTGCCATCCTTGGCCCAGGAGATCCCGCTGAACTTCACCCACTTCAGGTGATCGCCCGTGTCCTTGCCGGTGGCCACGTCGCGAACGAGGATCTCGTTCCAATCGCTGCCGCCGCGCGAGATGGAATAGCCGAGCAGCTTGCCATCCTCGCTCGGAGTGAAATTGGCCAGCGCCACGGTGCCGTCTTCGGAAAGCGTGTTCGGGTCGAGCAGCACGCGGCCTTCGCCTTCGAGCGAATCGGCCACCTTCAGCACCGACTGGTTCTGCAGGCCGGTATTGTGGGTGAAGAACCATTTCCCCCCGTACTCCTGCGGCGCGCCGGTGCGTTCGAAGTTCCACAGGTCGCCCAACCGTTTGCGGATCTCCGGGCGTTGCGGAACGGTCTTCAAAAATGATTC
Organism: uncultured Verrucomicrobiaceae bacterium; assembly: GCA_966696705.1. Classification (GTDB taxonomy): domain Bacteria; phylum Verrucomicrobiota; class Verrucomicrobiia; order Verrucomicrobiales; family Akkermansiaceae; genus Haloferula. Next base: position 28,263 of record CBKZPU010000032.1, read on the forward strand.
CGTGACCACGTTCTGCGCCGCCACCCATGCCTTGGTCTCGGTGGCATTGTCATCCTCCAGCCACCGGTAGGGATCCGGCACTTTCGTCCCGTGCAACTCTTCGGTCACATCCGCCTTGCGGGTCGCGGGATATTCAATCGCGGCGGCGAGGCTGATTGACGGAATCACGAGGGTTAGTAGCGAGGGAATACGGGCGGTCATTCAGTGGAGAAGGCGTTGCCCCAAAAGCGATGCAGAAGCGATCCTTTATCCCGGAATTCCTACGTTCTGAAGACGGGAATTTACCGTCTCACTGAGACGCGTCCGCCCTCCCCGCCCGACCTGCCAGCCGCCGGACGTTTCATCATGGTTAGGAGCGGGGGAATATTGGCGGACATGCAATGCATGTCGCGGCTTGGCAAACATGGTTCATTATTTACTTTTTTCATCCTCTTTTTTGAGCATTCGCGCCATCCTGTCCCGGCTTCACCTCCGGGGCGGGGCGCAAAATTGACCCTCACATATCAGGATGTTTGAAGTGGAATGCTTCAAAAGCAACAACCATGAAACTCAAGCACTCCCTCCTCGCGCTGCTTGCAGCAGCCATGTTCCCGGCATCGCCGGTCCACGCGACGTTGGACTCCACCGTCACGGCGTTCAATGTGACCCTCCGCGTCCAAGGCGATCTGACGGAAGAAGGCGATGTCCTGACGGGCAAAGTGATCGTCATCCGCGTCGGTGCCAAACAGATCATCGAACTCCTCGAGGATCTGTTTGATACCGACTACCCGGCGGGCGCCAAGCTGTTCGTCACCGTCGATGGCGACGTTTGGATCGTGGACAAGGAGGGCGACTTCCTTGATGACGTCTCCGAATTTGTCAGCGCGGACCTGAACTTCGGGGTCGAGGTCTTCAAAGGCACCTTCAACTTCGAAACGGAGCAAGAGAAGTCGGTGATCAACTTCCTGATCAGCTTCTTCATCGACATTCCCGCCGACATCAAGGTGGCCACGCAGGGCGTCAACGGTATCGGGGGTGGCGTCGAACTCGAGCTCGACGGCGTCGCCAAGGAAAACTTCACCGGCGGCAAGGAGAAGCCCAACGGCGAGCAGGTCTTCAAAAGCACCGTCACCGCCGGCCTTGCCGGGTTTGGATTCATCGATGGGTCTGACGCTGTGGCCGAAGGCAACGTCACCTTGAACGGCAAAGAGGTCGAAGATTAACCGAATCCCCCTTGGCCCGTTGCCATGAATGTTTCCCGGATGACCCTTGGTGCAGGAGCGCTCCTGCTTCTGCTTGCCGCCGGACTGGCGACTTGGGCCAGCTTCCGGCCATCCCCTGCCCCCCAAGGGGATGGCCGGAGCAGCCCTGCTGTTCCCACCCGCACCACCGAAACGCGGCCCGCCCGACCGGCCGCCCCTTCCGACCTGCCGGCCCCGCAGCTTTCCCCCTTCGCCGGGGACTCGGCGGAGCATCGGGAATGGATTCACGAGCGCAGGGAAGCGCTGATGAACCTGTCGTGGATGGAGGACAAGGCATCGCTCGATGCCATCCTCGCCGAGCTGTGGAATCCCGACCCCCAGATTCGTGAGGCGGCGCTCAAGGCAACGGTGAACTTCAGCAGCCGCGACGCCATCCCCCGCCTCGAGGCCGCGGCCCTGCGCGCCGACGATCCCGCCGAGAAGAAGCAACTCGAAGAAGCGGCCGGGTTCCTGAAACTACCGACCCTCACCGAGCACCTCGCAAAGCAGCGGGAAAAGGCCAAGTCACGCTGAGTCGCGCACGTCTTGCCGGATCCGCCACGGCCGCTAGGGTGATGGGGTGAGCAACGAGCGCTTCTCCGCCCCGAAAGAGCATGCCGCCGGTCTCCCTGCCGTCGTGTCGTCGTTGCGCCACGTCTTCGGCAAGGCCGGCGTGGTGCGCGGGACCAAGGCCTTGCTCGACTTGAATCAGGCCGGCGGCTTCGACTGCCCGAGCTGCGCGTGGCCGGACCCGGACCGCGACCGCTCGCGCGCCGAGTTTTGCGAGAACGGCGCGAAAGCCATCGCGTCGGAGGCCATGGCCAAGACCATCGGCCGTGAGTTCTTCGCCGCCCATTCGGTGGCGGAGCTGATGGCGCAAAGCGACGCGTGGCACGACCTGCAAGGGAGGCTCGCCGAGCCGATGCTGTTGCGCGAGGGTGCCACCCACTACGAGCCGGTGTCGTGGGATGAGGCCTTTTCCCTGATCGCGGAGGAATTGCGCGGGCTCGAATCGCCGGACGAGGCGATCTTCTACACCTCGGGGCGAGCCAGCAACGAGGCGGCGTTTCTCTATCAGCTCTTCGTGCGCGCCTACGGGACGAACAATCTGCCCGACTGCTCGAACATGTGCCACGAGTCCAGCGGGCTGGCGCTTCGCGAAGCCGTCGGCGTGGGCAAGGGCACGGTGACCATCGACGATTTCTTGCAAGCCGGAGTAATCCTCTGCGTCGGCCAGAATCCGGGGACGAACCATCCGCGGATGCTTTCGACACTGGAGGATGCGGTGGAAAACGGCGCGCGGCTGGTGGCCGTGAACCCTCTGAAAGAGGCCGGCCTGCTCGGCTTCGCCCATCCGCAGCATTTGCGCGGGATCCTGGGAAAGGCCTCCCCGCTCGCATCGAGCTACCTTCAGGTGAAGGCGAACGGGGATATGGCCCTGTTCCGCGGTGTGGCGAAGTCATTGGTGGCCGCCGGCACGATCGATCACGAGTTCGTCCGCGAACATGGAGCCGGCTACGAGGCTTATTGTAGTTTGCTCGAGGCCACGGCGTGGAAGGACATCGAGGAACTGTCCGGCATCACCCGCGACAAGATCGAGGCACTGGCGGAGCTGGTCGGCGCGGGCGAACGGCGACTCATCACCTGCTGGGCGATGGGCCTCACGCAGCACCGCAATGCGGTGGCGACCATCCGCGAGATCGCCAACGTCCATCTCTTGTTAGGAGCTATCGGCCGACCCGGTGCCGGGCTGTGCCCGGTGCGCGGCCACAGCAACGTGCAAGGCGACCGCACTGTCGGGATCTTCGAGAAGATGCCGGAGTGGTTTCTCGCGGCCTTGGAAAGGCAGGCGGGTGTGCCGATCCCGCGCAAGCACGGCCACGACACGGTCGCGTCCATCCTCGCGATGCATGAGGGCCGGGCGAAGGTCTTCTTCGCCCTCGGCGGGAACTTCGCCCAAGCCACGCCCGACAGCGCGTTCACCGCCGCCGCACTCGGCAAGTGCCGGCTGACCTGCCATGTCTCGACCAAGCTCAACCGCAGCCACCTCATCCCCGGCCGGCGCGCGCTGATCCTGCCCTGCCTGGGCCGCAGCGAGGACGATGGCGGTCAGTTCATCTCCACGGAGAATTCGATGGGCATCGTGCAGTCGTCGCAGGGACGGCTGAAACCTTCGTCGGATCTCCTGCTCAGCGAGCCGGAGATCGTCGCCCGTCTCGCAGAGGCGACGCTCGGCGACGTGGGCAACATTCGCTGGCGCTGGCTGGCGGCGGACTACGACAGGCTTCGTACTTGGATCGAAGCGGTAGTGCCCGGCTTCGACCGCTACAACGAACGCATCCGCGAGCCCGGCGGCTTTTACCTTCCGAATGCGGCGAAGCAGCGCGTGTGGAATACGGCGAACCAGAAGGCAAACTTCAGCGCGGCACCGCTCGATGCCTTCCAGCCCGCGCCCGGCCGCTTCCTGCTGCAGACCTTGCGCAGCCACGACCAGTTCAATACCACGGTCTATGGCTTGGACGACCGCTACCGCGGCATCTCCGGCATGCGCGACCTGGTCTTTCTCAACCCGCAGGATCTCACCGATCTCGGCGTGAAGCCCGGCCACCGCATCGACGTGACCAGCCACTGGAGCGACGGCGAGCGCCACCTGAAGGGCTTCCGCGCGATTCCCTACGACATACCGCGCGGCCTGGCGGCGGCCTATTTCCCCGAGGCGAACGTGCTGGTGCCGGTCGGCCACGTGGCGGAAGGCAGCGGCACGCCGGCGAGCAAGAGCATCGAGGTAAGCATCACGCCGCAGAGAGGATGATGTCCTCGTTCTTCATCTTCCCGACAAGGCTGCGCCGATAGACGTGGGCATCGGCGACGATCAACTGCTGCGCCTTGTCCGGCTTCATGAAACTGCTCGCGAGACGTTCGCTTTCTTGCCAGCGCAGCATGCCGAAGAGCCCGGTGCGCGCCACTTGGCAGTAAAGCGCGTGGTCGAAGTCTTCCTCGGGGTGAACCTTGCCGTCGTGGATGTGGACCGTGGGAAAGAACAGCTGTTCCGGATGGCGCGTCGGAAAGGTGAAGGCCATCGGGTGCACTTTCTGTTCGCCGGGCTTCAGCTTGAAGACGGCAAAGCCGTGATCGGCGTATTGTGGCAGCGCTTTCCATGCATCCGCCGGCAGGCGAAAGCGCGGGTCAAGCCGCCCAAAGTCCTTCACCGCCGGGACAAACGAGGCCTCGTAGGAACCGACCTTCTCAACCGTCAGCACTCCGCCAGCGGCCTCCGGGGCGGGATTGCTGAGGTTGTCGCGACTTCTAGGAACGGGAAAGCCAGAGTTCAAATCGTCGAAGAACGCTGGATAGCCGGAGAGATCGATGAACTTCACCGCTTTCTCATCCGCACCCTTGGCGACCGGCAGCGGCAGGATCATCGCGAGGTCCTGCTTCGCGCCGAACTCCATTTGATAGATGATCGCCTGCCGGCCGACTTCGGTGATCCGCGCGAAGATCCGCGTGCCGCGGACGAAAGTGACGTTGCCGCTGAAACAACACATAACGCGGACTTTCGACAGCAGGTGTCATTTGACCAGCGAGAAACTGGCATTCGACCCAAAGCTACATCGCGTAGGCATCCCGATGCCTCAGCACCGGATCGCCCGGCGCGCCAGGGTGGCAGAGCCGCGTGATCAGGTCGCTCCAGGCGTCGTGGCCCTTGAGGATCTCCACCTCGATGCGCAGGAAATAGACCGGCACGGTGATCTCCTTCGGCCGCGGGAATCGCACGGCATCCTTCTCCGTGGTGACCACCAGTTCCATGTCGCGCTCGATGCAGCGCTCCATGAACTTGTCGATTTCCTTGCGTGAAAAGCGGTGGTGATCGGAGAAGCGGCGGCGGATTTCAACGCGCGCGCCGAGTTTTTCCAGGCTGCGCTCGAAGCCCTCCGGCACCGCGATCCCGCTGATCGCGGCGGTCCACTTGTCCTTCAGGAAATCGAGCGGCTGGTGCTCACCGGTGAAAACCTCCTCCAGATAGCGCGGGCCGTGGGTGCACTCGATGATCGGCGCGACGCGGTTGTAGCGGCGGAGGCGTTCGATCAACGCGTCGTTCGGCGTGCCATCGCACTTGGTGATGAGGATGTAACTGGCGCGGCAGAGATTGCGCGGCGGTTCGCGCAGGGTGCCGCGCGGCAAGAGCGCCCCGGTGCCGAAGGGCGCGCTGCGATCCACGAGCACGATATCGATGCCATGGGCGAGGTGGAGATACTGGAGGCCATCATCCAGCACCAGCGTGTCGGCGCCGAGCTGGCCGACGGCGAAGCGGCCACCCTTCACGCGGTCCTTGTCCACGACCACGGCCACGCCATTGAGATTGCGGGCGAGCATGAAGGGCTCGTCGCCGGCGAATTTCGAGTCGAGCAAGAGCGCCCGGCCGGTCGAGACCACCTTTGGCATCTTCTCGGCGGGCATCTTGTGGCCGTCCTTGTCCTTCCAGTTCTGCGGGTCCTTCAAGCGGCGGCTCTTGTAGCCGCGGCTGAGAATGGCGACGCGGCGGCCTTCATCGCGCAAGGTGCGGGCGAGCAACTCGACCACCGGCGTTTTCCCGGTGCCGCCAACGGTGAGATTGCCAATGCTGACGACCAGCGTGCCGAGATGATGCTGCTGCCGCCAGCGCCGCCGGTAAATCAGCAGCCGCGTCTGGACCAAGCCGCGATAGACGCCGGACAGGGCGCTCATCGCGAGCCGCATCATGCTGGCGCGGAAACCCTTGGCGCGGCCGAAGATCACGTCGGCGCCCCAACGCTCCAGTTCGGCCAGCGTTTCCTTCATCGGCGCGGCCAGCGGAACCCGGAATCCCCGTGAGAGGCAAGACCGGATGACGCGGGACCTTCCAGCAGCCGAACCAGAATGAACCGCAAGGATCGGTAAAAAACTTCTGAAAATCGGGTTGCACGATTTCCGACCGATGCGACGAGTCTTCCCAGAGCCGGACGAACCGAGTCGGAATCAGATCGCAAAGCCTAAAGAGGACTCGCGAGGACTTGGAAAAATCGCCCGGCTCGCTTCTTTTTTCCCACGCCCGCTCCGGTCACCGGTGCGGGCATTTTCGTGCCGGTGTGATTCGTTGCAGAGAGCATTTGCACTCCATCGGCTCGATGTAGATTTCCCGGATGTGCCGGCACCTTAGAGTCCTGCCGGCCGCCGGACTTCCCCTCGTCCTCCCGGCCTTCGCCGCCGATACCACGATCGACGCCACGAAGAAGCACCCATGGGCCGGCAATCCCGGCTGGATGGATCCACTCGCCCGAAAGCGACGGCGACGGAATCGCGGACGCTTGGGAAATGCAGCCTTCCGGGAATCTCGCTACCGCCGGGCCCTGATGCCTTGAGCCCTCATGAAAACCCTCCTGCCACTCCTCGCCGCAGGCTT
>CBKZPU010000033.1:0-34858 GCA_966696705.1 uncultured Verrucomicrobiaceae bacterium
TGGCACCGAGCGAGGCGCTGCTGCGCAGCTTCCAAGCCGGAAAGATCTCGTGGGGGCAATTCGCCAAGGCTTATCAGACGGAGCTCTTCGAGAGCGCGGCGGTGGACGACCGCAATCCCCGGATCAAGAATCACGGTCAGAAATTCATGCTGCGACTGGTCAAGGAACTGGCGACCCGCCAGCCGGTGACCTTGATGTGCTCCTGTGCGCCCGAGGAGGAGCACTGCCACCGGCACGTGCTGAAGAAACTCTTGGAGTCTTCCAAGGTGTGAGCGCGGCAGTGGTCCGAATTCAACTTCGGGTCATCCGATGAGGAGGGCGTCCTAAAACAACCCGAGCAGCTTGAGGATGATGACGATGACGACCACCACGCCGATGATGTAGAAGATGCTATTCATGGCGGCATTCACTCGCAGGGGGTGTGCCAACGGATGGCGGGCGAGGATTGTCCGGTTTTTTCGGGGCGGCATTCCTCCGCGATCGCCCCCGGCTTGCCCTGGAGCCGGCTACCAGACTCGAACTGGTGACCTGATGATTACAAATCAACTGCTCTACCAACTGAGCTAAGCCGGCGGCACCGAGGGCGTGGGCCGGCGGCCACAGGCGCGCCAGCGGGGGGCGATGTAGCGTGCATTCCAGTTGTGGGCAAAGCTGAAATTTCGCTCCGGACGAAAGTCGCGCGAGCCCCCTTTTTCGGGGGGGCGGTGAATCGTGGCAGACGCCGGCCCGGTCTGATGGCAGCGTGGCCGAAACCCACCGCCTGCCGCCCGTCGTCCATGCTCCGTGCTTTCAGTTGTGTTGTCGCGATTTCGTGTTCCTGCCTCGAAGCTCAGGAGCGCAGTCCGGTGGTGGCGTCGAGGGACATGCCGGTGAAGGTGGAAAGGCAGGCGGACGGCCGCTGGTTCATCGATTTCGGCAAGGCTGCCTTTGGAAACGTCGAGATCATCTCGCCGGATGCGAAGGCCGGCACCAAGGTGAACGTCCACCTGGGGGAGGCATTGGCCGGGCCTGGCGCCCTGAACCGCAAGCCGACCGGCACGGTGCGTTACCAAGGCGGCGAGGTAACCCTGAAAGCGCGCACGCCGGTGAGCCCGGAGCTTTCGTGGAAGCCGCCGGTCTGGATGAAGGAGGGCTGGCTGTCACTGCCGAAAGGCTGCCCCGAGATGATGCCTTTCCGTTACGTGGAGATCGAAGGCGCGCCCCCATCCTTCTCCGGTGACCAGATCCGCCGCGTGTCGTGGGCGGTGCCCTTCGACGAAAACGCTTCCTCATTCCAGTCCTCCAGCCCGCAGCTCGACGCGGTCTGGGACCTCTGCAAGCACAGCATCAAGGCCACGACTTTCATGGGTCTCTATGTCGATGGCGATCGCGAGCGGAAGCCCTACGAGGCGGACGTGCTGATCAACCAGCTCGGCCACTACTGCCTGGATGCCCGCTATGACACCGCGCGGTTGTCCCACGAGTATCTGTTGGAAAAGCCGACCTGGCCGACCGAGTGGCGGCTGCAGTCGGTGATTCTGGCGTGGCATGATTTCCTGTGGTCGGGTGACGACCGCTCGCTGAGAAGGCACTACGCCACCCTGAAGGGCCGCGCGATGATCGAGCGCAGGACTCCCGATGGGCTGTTCGAAGGCTGGAACCAGGGCGACATCACCGACATCGTCGATTGGCCGGCCGGCGAGCGCGATGACTACGACATGAAGCCGGCGGTAAAGACCGTGGTCACCGCCTTTCACTACCGGGCGTTGGTGCTCTTGGAAAAGATCGCGACGCATCTGGGCAAGGGCGCGGATGCCAGGGAATTCGCCGCGATGGCCGAGGCGACGCGCAAGGCGGTGAACGAGAAGCTGTGGGATGAAAGCCGCGGCTGCTACGTGGATGGCCTCGACCCGAAGTCCGGCAATCGTAGTAGTCACGCCTCCGCCCATGCGAACTTCTTTCCGCTGGCACTAGGCTTGGTGCCGGAAGACCGCGTTGCACGCGTGGCGGCCTTTCTGAAATCGAAGGGCATGGCGTGCAGCGTTTATGGCGCGCAGTTCATGCTGGAGGCACTCTACGAAGCGGGGGAAGGGGAGCGGGCGCTGTCGCTGCTTTCCTCGAATGACCTGCGCTCGTGGCGCAACATGAGCGAGAAGGTCGGTTCGACCATCACGCTCGAGGCATGGGACCCGTCCCTGAAGCCGAACCTCGATTGGAACCATGCCTGGGGGGCCGCTCCCGCGAATCTGATTCCGCGCGGGCTGATGGGCATCGAGCCGCTGGAGCCCGGCTTCAAGCGGTTTCGCATTCGCCCGCAGACCGCAAGTCTGGATCTGGCGAAGCTGAAGCTTCCGACACCGAAGGGCCCAGTCGTGCTGGAACTGAGGGGCAAGGACGCCGCGACGTGGTCGGCCAAGCTCACGGTGCCGGACGGCACCGCGGCCGAGTTCCATCTCCCGCATTCCGGGAAGCCGCTGCTTTCCGCGGCCGGCGAGGCAGCCAAACCCCGCGTGCTGCGTGAGGAAAAGGGACGCACGGTGCTCGGCTTGCCCCCGGGGAATTGGGAAATCTCGCTGGAAAAGTGAGGCTTCCGGCCCATCCCCATTAGGTGGGAGGACGGGGGATTCGGGTTGAGGTGAGGAGGCTTTCCGGGGCTTATCCTGTTCCGTTCCGCTGATCCTGCGGGCGAAAAATCCCAGATCCCCATTACCATGAAACACCGTATCCTCGCTCCCCTGTTTGGACTCGCCCTGTTGGCGAGTTCTCCCGGTGCCACATTGATCGACGACTTCAGCGGCTCCTTCCCCGCGACGACCGTGGTGATCCTCGACGCGAATGGCGGTGCCAGCAATACGGCGTCTTTCTCGACAGCCGGTGGCACGCTCTCCTACGTCACGACCAGCTATGACGGGATCGAGCAGACCGCATCGTACTATTCCGGCTTCTCGCTCGGAATCGGCGAGGAACTCCAGATCACCATCGCCCACACCGGGGCGTCGCAGGATCTCGGCATCTTCGTGGGAGCCGTGCCGACTTCGGGCACCCGTGCGAACTATGTGAACGTGTACGGGCGGAACAGCACCACCGTCTATTCCCGCGGCTTCAACGGTACTTCGGAACTGGGCCTTACCGGCGGGGCCACCACGGGCGCCTACAATCGCCTGTTCATCCTGCGCGATGGAACCAGCGACTACGAGCTGGGCTACTACCTCACCGATGGAACCCGGGTGGTGGTGGCGGATCGCAATGGCTTGAATGCGGCCGTCAATGGCACGGCGCTGGGGATTTATACTGACGTCCGGGCAGCCGGTACCCTCGGCGCGGTGGACAACTTGCTGATTGTCCCGGAGCCTGCCGCCGCCTTGCTCGGGGCCTTCGGCCTGCTCGGCCTGCTGCGCCGTCGCCGCGCCTGAAAACGACCTGTTTTTCAAGGCGGCACCTCGCAAGGGTGCCGCCTTTTTGCTAGATCGATTCCGTGATCGTCCGTCCGCTGCTGCTTTCCTCCCTGGCGGTTCCCGCCTTGGCGGCGGAGCTTGTGCCGAATGTGCCCGATGGACACACGCTCCACCTCTGGCACCTGGACGAAGCCGGGGCACCGTTTGCCGACCTGGGCACGCCACCGCAAGGACTGGAGGGATTGCTCAACGGCGCATCCGCCGGCCACCCGTCGCTGCCGGGATTGGGCAGGGCGATCTCATTCCTTGCGAATGCCGGTGGCGTGCCCGGTGGTTCCGATCTCCGCGGGGCGATCTTGCTCGCCCGGCCGAAGACCGCCAGTGGCTCGCAGGACAACGTCCCCGGAGGCTTCCGCTATTTCGGCGCTGACGGGGCCTTCACCTACGAGGCGGTGCTGAAGTTCGACATGCTGCCGAAGGACGCCGGTGTCGTCGCCTGCGGGTTGATCTCGATGGACGGCGACGGTGGCGACCGGATCTTCAACTTCCGCATCGAGAAGGAAGGCTTCCTGTCGTTCATCCCGCTTCACCATGGCGGGGCCGGCGGCCTCGCGCTGGCGACCATTCCGACCAGCGGGCCGCACGCGATCGATACGACCCACTGGTTCCACGCCGCGGTCTCCTATGACGGCAACGCCGGCGTGGCCAGCAACCTGAAGCTCTATTGGACCAAACTGGGACCCGATCTAACAGAAGCCAACCGCATCGGCAGCGGCACCTTGTCGTCCGACTTTCGGGGAACGACCGGGGACTTCGCGATCGGCAATGAAGCGCGGACCTTTGCCGGCAACGCCGAGGCCGAGCCGTTTCCCGGTTGGATCGACGAAATCCGCATCAGTGGCGTGGCCCGGCATCCCAGCGATTTCTTTTTCGTCGCTCCCCAACTCCGCACCAGTCCCGAGGAAGCGATCGCGCTCCGGGCGGATGCGGCGCGACGTCCTGTCTCCCGGCTTCGCTTGGAGAATGTCCTGGTCGATTCCTCGTCCGCAGTGCTTCCGCCTTCGCCGTCGGGCGTGCTGAGGCTGGATCCCGGCCTTCATCGCCTCGACTTTGACTTCGGCTTCGGACCGGACAATCCCGATGGCTCGATCAAGCTGCGTTGTCAGCTCGAAGGCATCGACGACCGCTGGCAGGAGACCGAGCGTGGCATGGGCCTCGTGTGCCAAGCTCTTGACGGCGACCACCGGGTGATATCACAGAGCCGCTTTCCCTTCATCGGCACCAGCGATGGATGGGAGACCGCGCTCGAGGACTCGGCGATGACCCGCCGGGTGGAGCCGGTTTACGTTCCGGCGGGAACCACGGCGCTGCGGCTTTCCTTGAACTCCGGCTCACCGGATACCACGGGCTTCGTGACCTTGGATCGCATTGCGCTCAGCGCACCCGGAAGCCCGGAGACCTCACTGTGGAAGGATGGTCGCATTGCGCTCAGCGAAACCACTGGCGCTGCCGGAGTGCCGGAAGGCTGGCGGCGCGATGGCAGCGATCCAGCCATCGCACGCATTGTCTTTCGTTCGGGATCTGCCTTCCTTGCGCTGGTTGACGGAGATCAGCAGCACGATGGCGAGTGGTCGGCGGTGCGAGCCATCTCGGTCGATGGCGGCGGTGTCTTCGTGCTGTCGTGGGACGAAGCTTACAACGTGAGTAGTGGCAGCCTTCACCGGGCCAGCTACGTGAACGTCCCGCCGGGGCGCTACACGTTCCGCGCCGTGGGTTTGGCTGGGGGGGGCAGTCCGCTCGGCGATGGCGTTTCGCTGCCCATCGTGATCGAACCGCCATTCTGGCAGCGCCCGTGGTTCGGGCCGGTACTCGCGGCCGGCTCGGTGGCTCTGGTGGCGGCGGGTATCGTCGCTCGTCTTCGCCGCCGGTCGAAGCGGCGCCTTGAGATCCTGCGCTTCCAGAACGCCCTCGAGCAGGACCGGACCCGCATCGCCCGCGATCTGCACGACGACCTGGGTACGAGAGTCACCGTACTAAATATGACGGCGGCGCTCGCCAAGCGCGACCTTGACCTTGATCCGGGAAAGGCCCACCGCCACCTCGACAAGATGACCGATGCCGCGAGGGAAATGGTGGTTGCCTTGGACGACTTGGTCTGGGCCGTCGATCCCGCGCACGACACACTCGATCATCTGGCGTCCCACCTGACACGGTTGGCGGAGGAAATGTTCCGTGATTCGCCGGTGCGTTGCCGGCTCGACATTCCCGCCGTGCTTCCGGCGCGGCCACTGGGTGCGGAGTTCCGCCATCATCTTTCGCTGGCGGTGAAGGAATCGCTTCACAATGTCCTGCGACACGCCGGTCCCTGCGAGGTCTTCCTTTCGCTCGAATACGATGGCGAAAGAATCACGGTCACCATCCGCGACACCGGCCGCGGCTTCGATCCCAAGTCCCATGGCAATGGCCACGGCCTCTCCAACACGCCAGCCCGCATCCGCGAGATCGGGGGCAGCTGCTCGATTGACTCGTCACCCGGTCGTGGCACGTGTATTGTCATCACCTGCCGGCTCCCGCAAACCCCGACCTGATTCCATGTCCACCGATCTCCACACCATCGCGCTCGTCGAAGACGATGAACTGCTGCGTGAAACCGTGGCCGAGATCCTGGCCGCCTCCCCGAAGTGGAGCCTGACCGGAAGCTATCCGGATGCCGAAGCCGCGCTCGAAGGAATGAAGGCCGCTTGCCCGGAGGTCGTCTTGATGGACATCCAGCTTTCAGGGATGTCCGGCATCGAATGCGTGGCCAAGCTCAAGGAACTCCACCCGGAAGCGCAGGTGCTGATGGTCACGGTCTATGACAACAACGACCGCATCTTCAACGCGCTCGCCGCCGGTGCTTCGGGCTACCTGCTCAAACGCGACGCCCCGGCGAAGCTGTTGGATTCACTCGATGAGTTGTTGGCGGGCGGCTCGCCGATGTCCGGTGCCATCGCCCGGAAGGTAGTGCAGCACTTCCAAGCGACGCCGCCATCGAAGAACGAGGACCACAACCTGACCCCGCGCGAGAAGCAGATCCTGGAACTGCTCGTGAAGGGCGGGCTCTACAAGGAGATCGCCTGGGATCTGGGCATTGGCGTCGAGACCGTGCGCACCCACCTGCACAACATCTACGCGAAGCTCCATGTCCGCACCCGCACGGAGGCGGTCGTGAAGTACCTCGGCAAGGGAACCTGATCACTCCGCGACGATCCGGATCTGAAGCTCGATGAGATCGTTCACCAAATGCCCGCCGAGGTGGTGGAACCACTTGCCAGAGCCATAGAGGACATTCCACAGGGTGCGATCGAGGGCGATGGTTGCTTGGGCGGCGGGCTTGCCATCGGCCGTGATCCCGGCGCTGGCGAGGAAGTCGAGCGGGGCGGTCACATCTTTCAGCGTGAGCATTCCCGAGACGTGCAGATTGGGCGCTCCAGGCGTGGAGCCTTCGACGGGTTCGGCGCCTTTGATGTCAAAGCGGGCCTCCGGGAATAGACCGGTGTCGAAGAAGTCGTGATCGCGCAAGTGGCGGATGAGGACCTCGTGCAAGGGATCTCCGGCGAGGTCGAGGCAGGTGATCTTCGTCATGTCGATGACGACGCTGCCCCCGGCCAATTTGCCGCCGGCAATGATCAGGTCGCCCGCTTTCAGCGCGATGTGGCCGGTGTGATGATTGAGCAAGTTGCGGCCGGTCCACTGGATGCGGCTCTCGGCGAGGTCGATGCGGTAGCGTCCGTCGAAGAGCGCCGCTGCGGGTACAGCGGGACTCTCTTCTACCGGCATCCCGGCGTCCCGCCACGCGGCAATACCGCCTTCCAACTCGTGTACCGCGGTGTAGCCGAGACGCAGGAGTTTCTCCGCGGCCATGCGGCTCTCGATGCTGCCATTTCCAGCACCGTGGAGACAGACCGGCGCGGACAGATCGGGGGCCACGTCCGGCATGCGTTCCGTGAAGGCAATTTCGAAAACGCAGTTGTTCACCGCACCGGGAATCCGGCAGCACTGGTGATCTTCACTCAACCGCACGTCGATCAACACGGGCGGCCGGTTGCCCTTCAGAAGTTCCGCGAGAGTGGCCGGCGTGATCAGGGAGATTCTCATTCCAACAGGGAATACCATGCTCCGCTGCAATGCAACGGGTGGATCGCGTCAAGAGACGACAGGGGATAGTGCGGCAGTGAGCGTTCGCACCTCCTTGGCGGCTATCTCCGGTTCGCCACCCGGAACTCCTTTGGCGTGATTCCGAGCCGCTGGCGGAAGAGATTCACGAGCGCGCTGGCGGTGCGAAACCCGGAGCGCTCCGCGACTTCCTGAAGCGAGAGGTCGGACGAAGAAAGCAATCGCATCGCGAGATCGAAGTGCGCGCGCCAGATTTCTTCATGCAGCGTGCGGCCGATCAGCGTGTTGAAGCGGCCTTCCAGCGAACGACGTGAGATCGTGGTCGCGGCCACCACGTCGCGAACCTTGATGGTGGTGTCGGCGTGCTCGCGGATGAACCTCAGGGCGGCCACCACGTCCGCGTCATCGAAGGCGAAGACATCCGTGGAGCGCCGCTCGACCACATGCGCCGGCGGGATGCGTAGCGGTTCGCTCGGGCGCTCACCGCCTTCCAGAATCCGGTCAAGCAGCGCCGCCGCCTCATAGCCGCGCCGTTCGAAATCGACCTCCACGCTCGACAGGGTGGGGGAGCAGAGTTCGCACAGTTGCTTGTGGTTGCCCGCGCCGACGATGGCGATTTCTTCGGGCACCTTGATGTCGGCTTTCCAGCAAGCCTCCAGCACCATCGCGCCGACGCGGTCGAGCGAGGTGAAGATGGCTAGCGGCCGCGGCAAGTCGGCGAGCTTGCCGATCAACTCGTCATCGCCGTGGGTGGAGCCGATGTTGATCATGCTGACTTTCCAGCCGGCCTCCTCGACCCGCTTGCGAAAGCCCTCGCCGCGGTCCTGCGAGTAGCGGGTGCCGTCGCGGCGGCGGACGAAGGCGAAATTGGCAAAGCCGCGGTCGAGCAGGTGTTCGGCGGCCATCTTGCCGATCGCGCCGTCGTCGCTCAGCACGCTCATCACCACCGACTCGTCCAGCAGGCCGGCCACGTTCACCACGGGGATCTTCCGGCTCGCCGCGGCATTGTGGAAGCGCTGGTCCACCACGGTGCAGATGATGGCATCGCCTTCCCAAGTCTCGACCAGTTCTGCCAGTTCGCGCCGTTCGCGGTCGAAGAACGCGATCCGCCAGTTGTGCTTCTGCTGCACATAGCGGCTGATGCCGTCGAGAATTTTGCTGCCATAACCGCTGAGCGGCTCGACCATCAGGCCGATACGGAAGGAGGGTTTCACGCGGCGCAGCTTCGCGGGAACCCGCCTGTTGTAAATGCGTAATGATGAAATCAGTTGCGGGCTCATGAAATTCCCGCGATGAAACCTGTTTGGTTATGGATGGAAATCGAATTGCAGATCGGCGCAATGGGGCGGCGCGTCCAGTTGCCCGCGGCATGATCGGTGCCGGTCTTGTCGCCGTCACGCTTGCAATTGCAGTCGCGGAGAGTCCGAATCTAACCACCGGTGCCGCTGCAACTGCCAGCAGCGCCCGCGCTTCCTATCCCGCGGCCCACGCGATCGACGGCATCGTCGATGATGGCTCGCGGTGGCTCGCATCCGAGACCGACCAGCAGCCTGCTCTTGAGATCCGTTTCATCCGGCCGGTGTCGATTGGCGCGGTTGATATCTATTCGGGCTGGGAAGATCAGCCGGGCTTGGCGGGCTTCGATGTCACCTTTGAAGCCGACGGGCGCTGGCAGCAACCGGAAGCGGGAAAGGTGCGGGGCAATACCGATCCCGCGAAGCGCCTGGTGGTGTCGCAGTACCGCGTGACCGCGCTGAAGCTCGTGGTGCCGGAGATGTCGCCGGCGAGGATTCGCGAGGTCGCGGTGTATGCGGACGAGAAGACCGCCGAGGGTGCCGGCTTGACCGGCGAGCGGCTCGTTGGCCGTGCCGTGGACCGCGGTCGCCATCAGATCGCGCTCAATCAGGTCGGGTTCGAGACGGCGAGGGCGAAGCGCTTCACCGCGCCCCTGTCGCCCGACGGCTCATCGTTCGTCGTGCGCGCGGCAGCCGGCGGCAATCCGCTTTTTCAATCCGAGATTCGCGGCAATATTGGAGACTTCTCCGATTTCAAGCCATCCGACTCTTCCATTGAGTACGTGATCGAAGTCAGCGGCGGAAAGCTCCGTCCCCACACCAGCGATCCGTTCCGGATCCAGCCAAATTTCTATCAGGACCTCTTCTGGCAACCAGCGGTCGATTTCCTCATCGATTCGCGCAGCGTCATCGGCACCCATCCGAGCGCCTACGGCGGTTGTCCGTGGCGCGACGGCACCTATTACGATGCGATCATTCCTTCGCTGGTCCTGCTTCATCGCGCCGATCCTGCCCGGATCGAAGCGATGCCACGGCAGATCGACTGGGAGGCCGACAAGCGGCGCGTGCTCGATCCCGCTTTCAAATTCGACGCGGAGAATCCGTGCAGCGAGGGCGTCATGGAGGCGACTCGAAAGTACTTCAGTGAACTGGAGCCGCCGAAGCCCGACGCTCCCGATGTGGTGAAGCTCATCCACTGGGGTGCCGGCTACTACCTCGTCAATCCCGCGACCAAGGACCCGAGTGGTGATCCGGATCCGCGGCAGATCCACCCGCAGACGGTCGAGCAGGTCGCCTACGTGGTCTGGGCGTGGCCGCAGTTGGAGAAGTGGTTGCCCCGGTCGTTCTACGAGAAGTGTCGTACTTTCTGCGTCGGGAACTGGAACCGCTCGCTGGAGATTTCCAAATGGTGGGATCCCGCGACCTACCTGACTCCCGATCAGATGGCCGGAAACAATCCGCATGCGGGCTTGCTTCATCCCTACAAGGGCCGCCACGCGCCCGGGCATTCGATCGTGCCGAACCTGCTGATGCATGAGGTCGCCAAGCGCGACGGCCTGCCCGACCCCGATCAGTACTTGAATGCCGCGGTGAAGCAGGCCGAGTGGATCGCGAAGCATCTCGACTGGAACGATCCCCGCACCACCAAGGGCCACCGGATGAGCGAGCACCGGACGATTCCAAACCTCGTCTGGCTCCTGCAGCGCTATCCGGACAAGGCACCGGCCGGCTTGAAAGAGAAGATCACCGCGTGGGCGGAGGTCGCCGCCAGGCGCTCCGACAACCTCTGGGACTTCCGCCGCTTTGACGATGGCATGCACTGGACCATCCCCAAGCTCAATGACGTGGGCAACTGGCTCGGCACGCCGGCCATCGCGCTGTCCGCCTCATGGGTGATCGACGATCCGAAGCTGAAGGCGAGGATGCAGGAACTCGCCGTCTCTCATGTTGACTCCGTTTTTGGCCGCAACCCGCGGTTGGCGGCGGCACCCCAGCGCCTTGATGGATTCACCGGCATCGAGCGCCCTTGGCCGCGCAAGTTCCCGGGCGACCGTTGCGCCCGCCTGGAACTCTGTCGCGGTTCGATTGCCTCCGGTCCGGGCAGCGAGATGTATCCGTTCAATCCCGAGGGGGGCTACCGCCACGCCGAAGGCTGGGTGAATTACGGGGCGACGTGGTGCATCAGCCTCGCCTATCTCGAGTTCGATCGCGTGAAATCCACCCCATGAGGATTCGCGGACTACGCTGGTGGATCGTTGTCCTAGTGTTTCTGGCGGCGGTGTTGAACTACATCGACCGGCAGACGCTATCGGCGCTGGCACCGACCGTTCAGGCGGACTTGGGAATGGACGACCGCGACTACGCGAACATCGTCAACCTGTTCCTCGTCGCCTACACCGTCGCCTATTTGATCTCGGGAAAGCTGGTGGACCGTCTCGGCACGCGGACCGGCACCGCCGTCTTCGTGGTGTGGTGGTCGCTCGCCAATGTCGTCACCGCTTGGGCGCAAGGCGTGCGATCGATGGGGGCCTGCCGCTTCCTGTTGGGCTTGGGCGAGGCCGGTGTTTGGCCCGCGGCGTCGAAGGCGGTGTCGGAATGGTTCCCGGCCCGCGAACGCGCGCTGGCGATCGGCGTTTATACGATGGGCGCGTCCATCGGTGCCACGGTGACACCCTACCTCGTGATCCCGCTGGCTACCTTCGACTATCCGGACAAGCTGTCATCCCTCGCTGCCCTCTTCGGCCGTGGCACCGGCTGGCGCGTTGCCTTCGTGGTCACCGGACTCGCTGGCATCCTGTGGTTGATCCCTTGGCTCGCGCTGTATCGCCGGCCGCGCGAAAGCAAACTGGTCTCGGCCCGGGAACTCGCCCTCATCGAGGACGGGGAGGCGCCCGAAGCAGCCGAGGGGAAAGGCTGGACCTGGGGCCAGGTGCTCTCGTTTCGTCCAGTGTGGCTGCTGCTGCTCGGCCGCCTGCTCACCGATCCGGTCTGGTATTTCTATCAGTTCTGGTTCGCCAAGTACCTCAATACCGGCCGCGGTCTTGACCAAGGCTCGCTGACCATCACTTGGATCGTCTATGCCGCTGCCGGGGTTGGGTCATTGGCCGGGGGCTGGGCATCGGGGCTATTGGTGAAAAAGGGTCGCGCGCCCGTACAGGCACGCCTGTGGATCATGCTTGGCTGCGCTTGCCTGATGCCGGTGTCGCCATTCATCGCGAAGGCCGCGGGATTGAGTCTCACGATGACCCTCACCGTTTGCGCGGTTTTCGCCGCGCTTGCATGGCTGATCAACATCAGCGCCATTGTCGTCGATGTCGTTCCGAAACATTCCGTCGGCACCGTGTTCAGCGTCGTCGCCGCGGGCAGCACGCTTGGCGGCATCGCGATGAACATGATCGTCGCGGCCATGGTGTCCGGCCCCTCTTCCAAGCCGGCGGGCTTCCTCGATCAAGGCTTCAAGACCCTCTTCGGCCCGCTGATCGGAGCGGTGGAGGGCAAGGGCTACGAGCCGTGGTTCCTTGCCATGGCCTTTCTCCATCCGCTCGCGCTCCTGCTGCTGTGGGCCGGCGGCATCCATCGAGCTCGCAAGGCGGCGAACTGACGTTCTCGTGCTCCTCCACCCACAGTGCCCGATGCGCCAACCGAGGGGCTTCGATTGTTAGATCGGGCTGGAGGATATCCTTCCATCCGCTCGCGGCGGATCACCACGCGTCACCGCGATTGCGCAGGTCGTCGTATTCCGGTTCGTAGAGATTGAACTCGATGCGGGCGAAGGCCTTCTGTTCGAAGCTCGCCTTGCCGAAGGTCTGGGAGTCGCCGGTCAGCTTGCCGTTGCCGGCATCGAGCAGGCGGAAGGTCACCGAAGTGCCGTCGGGGAACCAGGCGCGGACGTCGCCGTTGCGGCGGATGGGCATCTGATAGATTTCCGGGTTTTCCCGTTGGTCCTTGGTGTGCAGGGCGAAGGTGCGCAGGCGGGAGACGGGAAGGTTCACATCGCCGAAGGCGGTCTTGAGCTTCACCTTGCCATTTTCGATGCCGATCAATTCGCCGGCAATCTGGTCGTTGTTGCGGAGGCGGATGCGGGTGGGATCGATGGGGGTATCGGTCTCGGGCTGCGGAGTGTCGTCCTCGTCCATGAAGCCTTCGTCCTGCTCCGGTGGCCTGCCTTCGAGTTCGCCGTCCCAAGAGGTGACTTCGATGCGCGAGACCCTGAGCTGGACGTTGTCCTGGGTGCTGAAATGCATGCCGCCACCGTGCTGGCCGGCTTCGGGATCGGGATCTGTCCAGTCGTGGGCGGCGCGCCCGTTGACGATCATGCGAATCAGGCCGCTCTTGCGATCGACCAGCATTTCGATGCGGCAGCGCTCCTTGTTCACGAGTTCGGGAACGTTGGCGAAATTGCCGAGCGTGTTGCTCTGGGGCTTCCCGTCTTTGGACCAGCGCTTGTGGAGTTGCACGTAGCGTCCCCCTTGGATGATGAGCTCGTAGGCGTTGGCGGGATGGGTACCGGCGATGTCGTCGGAAAAGAACAGGAAGTTGAAGCGCGGGTTCGATCTCCAAGAGAGGTCGAAGGCGAAGCGCGCCTTGGCGGGCAGGTCGAAGTTCCGGGCGATGCTGCCGGCGCCTTTCGCCCGCAGCCAGCCGTGCTCGAAGTGCCAGGAGCCGGGCTCGCTCTGGGTCCAGCCATCGAGGCCGTCGGGACCGCTGAAGATGAGGTCGGGGCGATCCTGGATTTCCAAGCTGTCCACCATCGCCCGTCGGAAGGCCAGCTCGCCAGCATACCAAGTGTGGAGCTTGATGGTGGTCTTGTCGATGCCGGTGAGTTCGCCCCGCAGCACGTCACCGTTCGTCAGGGTGATGGTCGCGACATGGTCACCCTTGGATTCGCCGCGATGGACGGGCAGGCTGACTTCCAAGACTTTTTCCAGCCGCAAGGGTACCGGGGCGGCAAGGAAGGCGGCTTCAAATTGCAGGCGATCCACTTCGACGCCGAGCAACGAGCCGCGGATGCGGCTGCCGTCCACACAGAGGATCTCCGTTTCCTGGGCCAGGAGCGGGAAACAACTGGCGAGAAGCAGCAGTGCGGGGGTGGTTTTCATGGCGTTATTCTTCCTCCGGTTCCGCTTCTTCCCCGGCGCTTGGTTTTTCGCCCTTGCGCTGCAAGCTTGCCACGGCGTCGCGGCGGATTGCCAGCTCCCCGAGCAGCGGATGCCTGGCCACGATTTGTTCGCCATCGAAAGCGCAGCCGCTGATGCCCAGCCAGCCTCGGCCGCGCAGGCCGAGCGTGAGGGGCGGAGGGTCAGCGGCAGGGCCTTCGCTGTCGGCAGGCCGTGCGAAAAACATGGTGGAGATTTCCGATAGCGGCAGTTCCACCGGCTCGGGATGATGCGGTCCCTTGTAGCGCAGGACGGGGCCATCGGCAGCCGTTGCCATAGAGAGGATCTTGCCGGTGCCCCGGTCGGAACTGCGGGTGATGACCACGTCGCGGGTGGCATCGCCACGCTCTTCCTTGCCGTGGCGGGTGGCGGAGGGATCCCACTCGCGGACTTCGATGCGCGAGACCGTCTGCAGGTCATCCCCGGAAATCAGGCTGCGGAACATGATGCCTTGGCCCCGGGGGACGGACTTCGAGGGATCGCGATAGTGTCCGACCTCCTCGCCATCGAGCAAGACATGGACCACCCCGAGGTGCCGATCCACCAGCAGCTCGATCTCGACCGCGGATTTTTCGAACTCCACCGCGTCAGGGGGGATCAAGGCCATCGAGTAGTAACTGCCGCTGCCAGTGGCATCCTGGCGCTTGAGCTCGAAGCCTTGGGCATTGAGCTGGATGTAGTAGCGGTTCGCCTTGCTGGTGGTTTCAAAGCCATCGCAGGCGAAGTAGGCTTGGATGTTCGGAGTATTCCGCCAGGTGACGCGGAACTTCAGGGCAAACGAGCCGGGGATATCGAACTCGCGGAACACGGTGCCGTTGCTGTCCGCGGAAAAGCGGCGCGAGTCGTAGCGCCAGCCATTCTTGATGGTCCAGCCGGAGTCGCCGTCAGGTCCGCGATAGATCGTCTTGCGCGGGCGCACGCCGAGTTGGACGGTGCCGATCGACTCACGCGGGATGCGGATGTCGCCGGCAAAGTCGGTGCGAACGGTCACCGAGCTATCGTCGATGCCGCTGAGATCGACGGGGAACTCGTCGCCGTTGGCGAGCGTGAGCATGCAATCGTGCTGGTCGTCCTTTTCGCTGCCTGCGGAAAAGACCACCTTTTGCAGATGCTCGGCGCGGACCTGGAAGGGCTCGAAAGCGAGGTCGCTCTGGAGCAGCACTTGCCCGCTGTCGGCGAGCGCGGTCACGGTGCCGGTCAACCGCGAGTCATCGGAAAGGATCACCTCATCCGCCACGGCGGGCAGGAGCAGGAGCGCGAGGATGGATGCGGAACGGATCACGGGGAAGGGAAAGGTTGTCACGGTTCGTCGTCCCACTCGTCGAGGAAGCCGCCGCTGGCTTGAAACTCGAGGATGACGGCGGGGGAGAGATCGAGATCGATCTTTCCGGCCAGCGCGGACTCGAGCTGAATGCGGCCATTGGCGGCGGCGAGCGGGGTGCCGCTGATCCGGCCGACGGGTTGCAGGTGCACGGCGATTTCCGAGGCCGGGGCCTCGTCGGTCTTGCGGCGTTGGTCGCGGGCGAAGTGAATCTCGGCGATTTCGTCCATCGGCACCTTGAGCGGACCGTAGCTGGCGTCGATCTCGACCATGCCGCCGCGGATGGCGAGCACGCGGCCGGAGAAGCGGTCGGTGCCATTGGCCAGCAGCGCGATGTCGCGGTGATCGCTTTCCATGCTGCGGGCGGAGTCGGTCAGGCCGTTCCACTCGGCGACGATTATGTCGGAAATGCGGACCGGCGAGGAATTGCCTTGGACGATGAAGCCGAACCCGCCGCCGGGTGCTTGATACGAGACGGGACGGCGAGGCTTGGCGTTCTCGCCGGCGCGGGCGTTCTCCTCGGTGGTGTCCCACTGCACGGCGAATTCGCCGTCGATGTGCACGGTGATGGTGCCTTGCTGGCGATCGCAGCGGATTTCAAAGACCGCCTCGCCGGTATCGGGCAAGCGCACGGAAGTGCTCCCGACGCGCACGCGCTCGGCCTGCGGCTGGCCCTCGTCATTGAACCACGTGCGCTGCAAGTGCACGTAGCCGGATTGGAAATTCATCACGTAGCCGGTGCCGAACAGCCGCGCGAGGTGCTGCATGCCTCCGAAATTCAGGCGCGGTTGTTCTTCCTCCGCCTCTCCTTCCTTCTCCTTCGCTTCCGGGCGTTGGAGGTCGGCGTGAAAGGCCACCGAGATGCTCGGACGGCTGCGCCAGCCGAGCTTGAAACGCAGCAGCGCGCGGTCCGGCAGGCCGGCGTCCAGCGTGATCGCATCCGCACCGCCACTGCGCGAATACCAGGAGGCGCCGGTGTGAACCCATGCGGGTTTATCCTCATCGCCCTCGTCCTGCTTCAGCTGCAGCGGTGCGCGGAAATTCCCCGCGAAGGGATCCGGTTCCGCCACCGGGCCCTCGGAACGCACGACGTTCCAGCCCTTGTCATCGAAAGGCCCGGCATACAGCAACCGGCCGCCGAAGGGATTCGGCGCGATCACCGCGACCGCGTCGCGCGGCAGCACCATCGTCCCCGCGGCGGTGGTCTCGATCGTCACGTTCTCCTCGTCCGTCGCGACGACCTTGCCCGGAATGCGGTCGCCATTGATCAAGGTCACGTGGCACGGATCCGCCATCGCGGACAGCGGCCGGGCATTGCGCAGGACGATCTGACGGATCTTGTCGCGCTGGAATGACATCGGTGCCGCCACGTCCGGTCGCGTCCACGAGACCACGCCGCCGGAGGCCATGCCAGCGAAGCGACCGTCGATCTGGTTGCCATTGGTGAAGCGCAGCAGGTCCGCGGCGGACACGGCTTCATCGGCGGCCAGCGGCGCGGCGAACAGGGTGGCGATGACGAACGGTCGGATCATTTTTCGTAGATCGGCAGGAATCTGTAGTTCAGGGCGAGTGAGAGGAGGGCTCCGGCGGTATTGAAGGACTGGCCCTTGTTCCCCGGCCACGAGCCATCGCGCGATTGGATGGTGGAAAGATAGCGGATATTGCGCGCATTCCAATCGTTCCAAGTTTCCGGCTCGGCATGGAAAAGCGCCTGCGACATGTAGTACTCAAAGTAATACGGGTAGTGCCGGTCGCGGTAGTTGAGGTTTTTACGGAGGTATTCGACGGAGGCTTGGAAACCCTTGCCCTCCTTGTCCTTGGCGAGCGACAGGCACAGCACGCCGATCGCGGTGAGCGTGGGCTTCGGTCCGCCGGCGGAGGTGTAGCCGTAGCCGCCATCGGTGCCCCGGCAGCGGGCCATGTAGGCAAGGCCATTTTTCAGCGCCTCGTCCGGCACCGGCAGGCCGGCGTTGCGCGCCGCGTAGAGCGCGACGAGTTGGCAGCCGGAGACGGTGGTGTCGGCATCCGTGCTGTCCGGCGTGTAACGCCAGGCCTTCGAGTTGTTGCGCTTCTGGGCGCTGAGGATCAGCTCCACGCATTTCTGCAGGGCCGGGGCGATCTTCGGGTTCTCGACACAGCCGTAGGCTTCGGCCAGCGCCAGCGTCGAGAAGCCGTGGTTGTACATGCTGTTCCCGATGTAGCCGTTGGTCGAATTCTGCTGCGAGAGCAGGTAGTCGATGCCCTTGGAAATGTTCTTCGCATACTGACCGTGGTTCGGGTCCTCGCCATGGGCGAGAAAAGCGACCACGCACAGCGCCACCACGCCGGGCTCGCTGCCCATGCTGTCGTCCCACGAGCCGCGGGCGTTCTGGCTTTTCGCGAGGTAGGCCAAGCCACGCTCGTACATCGCATCCACCTGTGGCGGGATCGGATCATCCGGCCGGCGCGGCAAATCCTGCGCCGCCAACGGCAAGGCGGCGGCGAGGAACAGGAGCGGAAGGAAGGCTTTCATTTGGCGAGTTTTTCGGCGGCGCGGTTGTAGGCATCGAGCGCGTCCTGGAATTCCCGCGGCAAGCCTTGTCCCGCCTTGCCGGATGCCTTCGGCACGCGACGTTCCTCGACCTTGGTTCCGGAGGTGCCGCCGTTCTTCGAATTCGCGGAATCGGAGTCGCCGGTCTGTCCTTCGCCGCCTTGTTCGCCGGCACCCTCGCCTTGCTGTTGGCCGGGTTTGTCGGCGGGTTTTCCTTTGCCCATCATCTCCTGCATCATTTCCAACATGGCGCCGCCGGCTTGGCCTTGGCCGCCGGATTGCTTCTGGCGCTCCTTGGCAGCTTCGAAAATGCGTTCGATGACGTCGGTCTCCGCCGCGATGGTCGTGCCGCCGGTGTCGTGCTCGAGCAAGAGCCCGGACGCCTCGTCCATCGCCTCCTCGACGCTCTCCAACAGCTCGATCACCTTCGGGTGGGTCTGCTCGATGATGAGCTGCTGCACGTCCGCCGCCAGTTCGTCCTGGCGTTCGGACAGCTTGGTCGAACCCTCCTGATGTTCGGCGATCTTGGCGCCGACATCAGGCTCTTCGGCGGCGAGTCCGAGCACGGGCAAGGCGAGGAAAAGCGCGATGGTTTTCATGGCTTGGCGGGTGGGCCTTCGTAAGAGCGGCGCAGGGTTTCCAGCGAACGGGTTCGCGCGCGGATGTCCTGCTCCTGCTGGATCATCTTCATCACGCGCAGCATGAACTCGAAATCTTCATCGGGATCGTCTCCTCCGCCACCGCCTCCACCGCCGCCGCCATCATCGTCCTTCTCGCCTTCGAGCAGCTTCGCCCACTCGGTGAGCTTCGCGGCGGCTTTGCTGGCACCTTCCCAGGCGAGCGAACCTTGGTTCGATTCCAAGACGCGACGGATGTCCTCGAGTTGCATGTCGATGCGTGCCTCCATCATGGCCTCGAGCACCTTGCGGTAGGCTTCCTTGTTGGTCCGCGCGTGGAAATGCCCGAGGTCTTCCTGGATCCAGCGCACGTCCGACGTCGTGTTCGACTGCTGGCGCACGATGTCGAGCAGCTTGCCCGAGTCCGAGGGATCCAGCTCGGCGATCCGCTGGCCGGCGGTGCGCTCGTAAAAGGAGGGTTCGATCACCGTGGTGGCGACGCCGGTTTCCTCCGAGGCCGCCTTCTTCAGCCGGTTGACGAAGGTGCTGGCCTCGAAGCGCTCGTTGGCGTCGTTGGCCTTGTCCACGGCCTCCTGCATTTTCTCCAGCACGTCCTTCTGTTTCTCGACGGCCTTTTCGAGATCCTCCTTGGCCTTTTCCTGGGAGTTCTTCTGGTCCTGTGCCTCGCCGAGCTTCTTCTCCACCTCCGGCATGTCTTGCTCGGAGAGTTCCTTCATCGACTTCATGGCGTCCGCCATCTTCTTCATCGTCTCCTTGTCGATGCTGTTGTTGCGGGCGCTGTCCTTGAAGAGCTTCTCCATCTTTTCCGCGAGATCCTGCATCCGCTCCGTCTGCTGGCGCTCGCCTTCCTGCTGCGCTTCGAGGCGCTTCCTCGCGGCATCCTCCTGGAGCTTGGCGTCGTCGAGTTTTTCCAATCGCTGGTTCCCCTCGAAAAGATCGCGCTCGCGACGCGCCAGGTCTTCCAACTCGCTGATCGCGCGGTCGAACTGCGTCTTCAGCATCTGGGCGTGCTCGTCCAGCGTCAGCACGAACAAGGTCACCGGCTCCGAGTAGGCCCGTGGCCGGCCGGGCAGGTAGTCTTCAGCCCACGCCCGCAGCATCAGCTTCTGCGGGACGATGCCGTGGGTCGCCGGGGAAAACGCCGCATCGCCCGACAGCCGGTCGCTCGTCGGCCCGCCATCCACCAGCTTCATCTCGCCCGAGGCCGGCGTCTCGTCGGTCGCGCGGGTGAACTCGCCCCGCCATTCCAGACCGATGCGTCGGATGCCGAAGTCGTCTTCGGAGAGCACTTGGAAATCGACCGTCTCCTCCGGAAGCATCACGTGCTGGCGGGGCAGGCCTTGGATGTAAATGCCGGGCGCTTCATCGGGCAGCGCGTCGATGCGCACTTCGAAGCCGGCTTGGCCGTCCAATCCCAGCACGTCGGTCCAGGAAATCGGCACTGAGAAACCTTGCTCACCAATTTCCAGCGGCGGGGTCCGGGCGGTGGTTCCGGCGACGGACATGGTGCCGCCTTCGTCAAATATCGCCTGTTCATGAGTCAGCGGGCCATACTTCGCCGACTTCAACTCGCGGGTCGCGTCGGTGGTAATGCTGACCTTGCTGCCCTGCACCGAGGTCAGCACGCCCGAGCCCAAATCGACCTCCCGTCCGGGGAGCTGGAGGTAGTCCGGATAGCTCACGTTGGCGAACACCTTGCGGATCGCCGGCCGCAGGGTGGGGGTTATCTTGATCGCGTGCTTCGCGTCGCCGATTTCCACCTTGAGCAGCCCCGGATCCTGCTGGGCGGGGAAATCGAAATGGTAGGTCCTTTCCTCCCGCACCGCCGCCACCGGGTCCTGCCGCCCGTAGCGGGCCGTGCCGTGGTCCGGCGACCACTCGGAATCTCCCGCCAACCGCAAGCTCAACCGGAATGCCTCGCCCTGCGGGATCGTCAACTCGGCCGGCACGTTTTCCAACGACGTGAAGGTGTAGCGGGGCGATGAGGAAAGCGGCATCAGCCAGCGTTTGAACGAACTCCAGCCGGCCTTCGGCGCCAGCATGAATCCGCCGGTCGCCAAAGCGAGCACCGCGACGACCGCCAGACTCCAAGTCCGGCTGCGCGACGACGGCAGCGCGCCGTCCAATTTCCGGCGCTCGGCCTCTTCGGCCACCCGCTCCATGGCGGCAGCCCGCAGGCGCGGGGACAGCGTGTCGGAATTCTCGTGCTGTCCTTGCAGCTCCACCACGCCGAGCAGGCGGTCACCCAGCCCCGGATACTTTTTCGCGATCAAGCGCGCCAGTTGGTTCTCCCGGCGGTGCTTCCAGACCCAGCGGTGCAGCCACAACGGCGCGAACACCGCCGCCAGCGAGGTGCCCCCGATCAAAATTCCCAGTCGCACCGGCCCCGGCGTCTGCCACACCCGGTCGAGCGCGAAGACCAGCAGGAACGACGCGACCAGCCCGAACAAGCCCGCCAGCAGCGCTTCCGCGATCTTGTTTCGCCACAGGCGGCGGCGGAACTGGTCAAGCTGCCGCCGCAGCGATTCCGGCATCGGGGTTTCCACCGGCGTTTGCGGTTCATTTGCCATGGGGTTCAGGCGTTAAACGTCGGTTGACTCATCGGCTTTGCGAAACTCGCAGGGGCGGCCCCGGATTTCCAGCGGATTTCTCGCGGGGGGAAGCGCCGCCGGACCGGCGTTTCGTCCCGTTCAATCACCACAATACGGGTTTCCAGCACGTTCCGCGCCGATCGTCGTCGGCGGCCCATGGCCGGGGAACACCTGCGTGTTTTCCGGTAGGGCGAACAGCTTCTCGCGGATCCCGTCGATCAGCAGCGGCTCGTCGCCCCCGGGAAAGTCCGACCTTCCGAGGTTCTGTGCCATCAGCGTGTCTCCCGAAAACAGCTCGCCCCGGTCCGGCAGGAAGAACGTCACGCTGTCCGTCGAGTGCCCCGGAACGTGCGCCAATTCCATTCGCAAGCCGCCGATTTCCAAGTGTCCACGTCCTTCCAGTATCTCCTCCACCACGAATGGCTCCACCCGCACCGGCATTCCCAGTCCTTGGAGCAGTGCTTCCAAGGTCAGGTCGGAAGAATACGGTGAAAAGGCAAACACCCGCGCGCCCATGGCCGCCACCGCTGCCGCGTCGTCGATGTGATCGATATGCTGGTGTGTGAGCAAGAGGGCGGCGGGTACGATCCCTTTCGCCTGTAGCCATGCCGCAACTCCCATGGGCGCATCCACCAGGACATGGGAACCTTCCGGCGTCTTCAGCAGGTAACCATTCGTCTGGAAGAAACCACCGGTGAAGCGCTCGGGCATGCGCCGGATCAAGCCCCTCCCTGCCCGGTGTGTCAATCCACCCACCGGGCGCAGGCGGGATTCAAAAGAGCTTCCTGGCTGCAGGTCACTTCATCGCCCCGTTGTGCAGAAGCTGGGCCTCCAGCTTCGCCACCGGAAGTTTGGTCAGGTCGCCAGCGCTGGTCCCCGCCAAGGATCGTTGTGCTTCCGCGGGCAGTGCTTTCTTGAGCGCCGGCAAGATCGTCGCGGGGGCCACCAGATGCCACCGTGGATTGCCCTCCGCCGCCACCCGGTCGCCGATTTCCATGGCGATTCTCGCCAGCGCCTGACGCTCGAGTTCGGTTTCCAGCCCGTGCATTTCCCCGTAGGACATTCCGGCGGCGAGGCCGACCGGGCCGCTTTGCGTCGAGCGACCGGCTTGGTCAGTTACCACCTTGGTCACCGACTGCGGCCTCAGTTCCACCCGGCTGTTGGGGATCTCGCTGAGATGAGCTTGCTGCTGCGGGTCATCGCCCGCCGCGCGGAAGGTCAGGGCACGCACCCGACCCAGATTTGAAAGGATGATGAGCGGTTCCATGAGAATCGAGGTATGATTCAATCAGACCATGGAGAGGAGGCTGCCGTGATGCAAGGAACGATTGGCAAATGCCCGCCGTTGCTTGGTTTGCCGCGCCGAACTCAGGGAAACCGAAGCAAAGGTGGCGGTGAACAAAGCTCCCGTTTGTCAAATCCGCGCTGGATGCCAAGGTGCCGCAGAATTTGCTGACTGCACCCGCATGAGTTCCGGTTATCGTACGCTTCCCAGGTTCTTTCTGGCCGCGCTCCTCCATCCGTGGACGTGGCGGATGGCGTGGCGGGACAGCCGTTCGCAGCGCGGGCGCCTGTTGATCTTTTCGCTGGCCATCGTCGCCGGCATTGCCGCGCTGACGGCGATCCATTCGCTCAAGGCGAGCGTGCAGAAGGGCATCGAAACCCAGGCCAAGGCCTTGCTGGGCTCGGACCTGCAAATCTCGTCACGCCAGCCGGTATCGGACGAGGATTTCACACGATTGAAGGCGATGGCCCGCGAGGTCAGCCGTGAGACGACCTTTCCCTCGATGTTGAAGTTCCTCCCCGGGGGCGGGGCGCGGATGGTGCAGGTGCGCGGGCTGGAAGGGGCCTATCCGTACTACGGGCAGGTCGAAACCAGTCCCGCCGACGGCTGGCAGCGGCTCAAGGAAGGCCCGGGCATTTTGTTAGAGCCGGCCTTGCTCGATCAATTCGGCGCGAAGCCCGGTGACGAAGTCGAACTCGGCGGGCTGCGGCTGCCGATTCTCGGGACGGTGACCAAGCCTGCGCCGAAGAGCAGTCGCTTCAGCGGCTTCGCGCCGGAAGCCTACGTGCGGCTGAGCGATGTCGAACGCAGCGGGCTGCTATCGAAAAACAGCATGGCGATGCATCAGGTGCATCTGGCGATTCCGGACACCCGGGGAGGCTTGAAGGACAAAGTCAGGGCCGACTTTCCGGATACCCCGTGGCGGCTCGAAACGCCGGCCGACCGGCGCGAAAACCTCGGCGACGCGCTGGAGCATTTCCAACGGTTCCTCGGCATTCTGGCGTTGGCGGCGCTGGTGCTCGGAGCCATCGGCGTCGCCGGCGCGGTGCATGCCCACGTCGTGCGCCGGGTGCCGACGGTGGCGATCTTGCGCTGCCTCGGCTGTCCCGGGCAGGTGGCGTTCGGGATCTACTTTGTGCAAGCCGCGGCGTTGGGGCTGTTAGGCGCGATCGTTGGAGCCGTGCTGGGGATCGTGCTCCAGACCGGAACGCTGGCGTTGTTCCAGGGAAGCTTGCCGATTTCGGTCGAACCCGCCCCGGAGTGGGCGGTGGTCGTGCGGACCACCGCGGCGGGCTTCGCGGTATGCTGCGGATTCGCGCTGCTGCCGCTGTTGAAGATCCGCCGCATCTCGCCGGCGGCCACCTTGCGTGGCGGAGCGACGCTAGAAGGGAACACGCTGCGGGCGCTACCGGTCTATGTTCTGTTAGGGGGCCTGCTGGTGCTGCTTGCCCTGGCCAACGATCCGGAATGGAAGCGCGCGCTGTCGTTGGTGGGCGGCTTGGCCGCCGCGTTCGCGATACTCGTCGGCGTGGCCAAGCTGCTGATCGTGGTCACGCGCCGGGCGGTGAATTCGCGCTGGCCCTATCTGCTGCGGCAGGGGCTTTCCAATCTCCACCGGCCTCGCAACCAGACCTTGTTGTTCCTGCTCTCGCTGGGCTTGGGAACCTTCCTGTTGGTGACGGTGCTGCTCACCGGCAGCCTGATCCGCCAGCGACTGAACCTCACTCAAAACGCCCAGAGCCCGAATCTCTACCTCATTGACGTGCAGCCCGACCAATTGGCCGGCGTGCGCGCGGCCGTGGAGAAGCAGGGCCTGCCGGTGCTGGAAAGCGCGCCGATGGTGACCATGCGCATCGAGTCGATCCGCGGCGTGCCGGTGCGCGATGTTCCCGGCCTGCCGCGCTGGATTGCCCGCCGTGAGTTCCGCTCCACCTATCGCGCCGGCATGAATGCCACGGAAACGCTGGTTGCCGGCGAATGGCACGCCTCGGTGGCGGATCCGAACCAGCCGGTGCCGCTTTCCCTCGAAGAGGAGATCGCCAAGGACATGAAAGTCGGGATCGGCGACGAACTGGTGGTCGATGTTCAGGGCGTGCCGGTGAAGGCCCGCGTGACCAGCTTGCGCAAGGTCGATTGGAGTCGTTTCAACCTGAACTTCTTCATGGTCTTCCCGCCGGGTGTGTTGGAGGACGCGCCCGGCTTCCACGTCGTGACCACTAAGACCCCGACGCCGGCCGCCTCCGGCGAACTGCAGCGGGCCTTGATCGCTGACTTCGCGAATGTCACCGCCATCGATCTCACGCTGGTTCTCGAAACGGTGCGGGACATCCTGACCAAGATTTCGACCGTCATCTCGGTGCTGGCCGGCTTCACCGTGCTCGCGGGGTTGCCCATCGTGATCGGCACCCTGCTCAATGGCCGCGACGTGAGGCTACGGGAAAGCGTGCTGCTGCGGACGCTCGGCGCTTCCGCCAAGCAGGTGCGGACGATCCTGGTGATCGAGTATGCCGCGCTCGGCGTGCTGTCGGCACTGACCGGCGTGCTGCTCGCCGTGGCGGGAAATGCCGCGCTGGCGAAATTCGTCTTCGAGGCCTCGCCGTGGCCCGATCTCTGGGTGGTAGCCGGGGCCTTCGCCGCGGCGACGGGGATCTCGGTCATCGGCGGTCTCGCCCTGAGCCGCGGTGTCTGCCACCACCCTCCGCTGGAGATCCTGCGGAGCGGGGTTTGAGTGTGCATAGAATTTCACGACGGAATTCGTTGAAATAGCTACCCTGTCCCGGTCGTTGAGAGCGGGAATGGCGTTGTTGGAGCAAATCCGCGGAGGCTTGGGCCGGGCATGAAGCTGCTGGTCCGTTTCTCGATCGTTTTCCTGGTCCTGTGGGCACTGCTCTACGGCTTGGGAAAGCTCGTGCGCTTGTCGCCGGAATGGCCGCTGTGGGGCGTGGCACTGGCGGGCGCGGCGGCGGCGGAAGGAGTGCTCGGACTCTATCGCTATGAAGCGGGCGCGGTGACGCCGCGACGCGGACGCTGGTTGGTAGCCCTGCGCCTGATGGCGCTTGCTGTGCTCGGCTGGATTCTCATCGAGCCGGTGTGGGTGC
This sequence comes from uncultured Verrucomicrobiaceae bacterium, assembly GCA_966696705.1. GTDB lineage: Bacteria > Verrucomicrobiota > Verrucomicrobiia > Verrucomicrobiales > Akkermansiaceae > Haloferula. The sequence goes on from CBKZPU010000033.1 coordinate 25,444, forward strand.
GGTTGGTCGAGCGCGAGCGGAACCGCGAAGTGGTGGTGGTACTCGATGATTCGGCATCGATGCACCTCAGAGACGACGGCGCGGCGGCGACCCGCTTCGAACTCGGCGAACGCGGCCTCGAGCAAGCGGGGCTGGTGAAGAAGCTCTCCGAGTCGATGAAAGTCCGCACCGTCCGTGCGGCGCGCAGCGTGAGGGAGACGGATGAAGGCGAAGCCGATGGCTGGGGCGACGCCACTGACTTGTCCGCTGCGCTCGGGACAGTTTTGGAGCAAGTCCCGCCGGATGACTTGGCCGGCGTGATCATGGTCAGCGATGGCCGCCACAACCGGCCCGGCCGGGTGGAGGACATTGCGCGGCGCTTCGGCATCCTCGATGCGCCGGTGGGCGTGGTGGCGACTGGCAGCGCCGAGCCGCCGCGGGATGCCTCGGTTCTGGAGGTGAAAGCGCCGGAGGCGATTCACCTTGGCGACAAGATGCGCGTGACGGCGTCGCTGAAGTTCGACGGCTACAAGGGCAAGCGGGCGAAGGCGAAGCTGATGCGCGACGAAGAGGAAGTGGAGGCGCGCGAGCTTTCCATCCCACAGGATCATCACCGGGAAGAGATCCGCTTCACGACGGTTCCGAAGGAAGGTGGGGTCGGCGGGTTCCGCATCGAGATCGATGGCCTTGAGGGCGAACGCTTCTCCGATAACAATGCGTGGGCTTTCGAGACCTCCATCACCGATGCGCGGACGAATGTCCTGATCTTGGAAAGTTCGCCGCGCTGGGAGTTCCGCTACTTGCGAAACCTTTTCTACGGTCGCGACAAGTCGGTGCACTTGCAATACGTGTTGCTCCATCCCGACCGGATCGAAGGGCAGAGTGATGCCGTGATTCCGGCCTCGGTGTCGCGGCCCTTCGGCGAGGCTCAGGCGACGCGCTTGCCAAGGGACGAGGCGGAGTGGCGGAAGTTCGACGTGATCATCCTGGGCGACATCGCACCGGACGCGCTTGATGAACGCGACTGGAAGATTCTGGACGGCTGCGTCAAGGAACGGGCGGCGCTGCTGGTGATGATTGCCGGGCCGCAGTACATGCCGCACGGGATCGCTTCGGAAACCGGCCGCGGACTGGTGCCAGTGGAGACCTACGAGAGGCATCGTACTTTTTACTCGAACGGCGGCGAGCCGTTCCGCTTCGCATTGACCGCGGAAGGTCGCGCTCATCCGGCGGTCCAACAGGCTACCGGCGAGGCGGCCAATGACGCGGTGTGGGCCGCCTTTCCCTCGGCCTCATGGAGGCAGCCGATCCGGGGCTTGAAGGAGGGATCGGAGGTCTTGCTCACGGCGAATGGCGATAGCCAGGGCGAGGAAGTCGGCGGCGGCGAGGATTTGAATGCCGCTCTCGATGCGCTGGCGAAGCGGGGCGAACACGAGGCGGCCTCGGCCCTTTTGGTCACGCGGCAGACCGGCAAGGGCAAGGTGGCGCTGCTGCTCACCGACCGGACGTGGCGGCTGCGTGAAGGGGCGGGGGATCTGTATCACCACCGCTTCTGGGGAAATCTCGTCCGCTGGGGCGCGGGTCCGGTGCTGCGCTCTGGCGGCTCACGGGTGAGATTGGGCACCGACCAACTCACCTATACGGCGGACGATCGCGTCAAGGTGACGGCCCGGTTGCGCGACGCGGAATTGAACCCCGTGATGGATGAGGGTTTGAAAGCCGAGCTGCTGCGGAACGGCGAAGTGATCTCAAGCGTGCCACTCGCCTCCGTGACAGGATCCAATGGTCTCCATGAAGCCGAACTCGCGCCGCTGGCCGAGCCGGGTCGCTACGAGGTGCGGCTGCGCGGTGAGCAGGCGGACCGGCTTTCCGCCGAGGATGGCAATGCCGGGGTGACGGCGGGCTTCCGCGTCGTCGGATCGCGCGGGCCGGTGGAGTTGGCAGAGACTACGTTGAACCGACCGTTGTTGGAAACGGTGGCCCAGCTTTCCGGCGGCAAGGTCGTCGATGCAGCGCACGCCGGTGATCTAACAGGGCTGTTTTTGAAAGAAGGCGACGCGCGCAAGGAACTGCGCGAGACGCCGCTGTGGGACAATGCGCTGGTGCTGGGCTTGTTTGCCCTGCTACTGGCAGCCGAATGGGTGATCCGCCGTGGCGGCGGATTGCCATGATGAAAGGAGCCATGTCATGAGCACGGACGAAGCAAGACGGGAAATCGGGCGGCGGCTGGAAGCAGTGCGGTCGAGCATCCGGCGGGCGCAATGGACGCGCGGCGGCTTGCTGGTTGCGACGGTGATGCTCGGCGGCTTGCTGTCGATGATGGCGCTGGATCATTTCCTCGCGCCGCTGCCGCAAGCCGCGCGCTGGGCGATGTTTGGCGTGTGGGTGCTCGGGACCTTGGTCGCGGCGGCGATCGGGCTGCGACCGCTGTTGCGGAAGATCGGTTTGGTCCAGGTGGCGCGCTGGATCGAGGGCCGGCATCCTGAAATCGAGGAGCGCATGAGCACGGTGCTGGAGCTCGCTGGCAGCCATGGCGGGGTGTCGGAGGGATTGCTGGAGGAACTGGCCAAGTCGGCGGGTGAGGACGTGGACAAGGTCGATGCCCGGGCCGAGTTGAAGGCAGTGGGAGCGGCGAAGAAGTGGGCGCGCCCGGCCACCGCCTTGGCGGCGATGCTATTGTTGATCTTCGTCGTGTGGCCGCAGGAAGCGGCACGCCTCGCCGTGCGGGCGGTGGCGCCATTCAGCACATTGGGCAATGCGGCTGCGGTGAAGTTCTCCGTGAAGCCAGGCAACGTGGAGCTGTTAGAGGGCGATGCGCTGGACATCACAGTCAGTTACGATGGTCCGGCCAAGCAACTGGAACTGGTGATGGCGATGCCGGGTGGCAACGAGATCATCCAGCCGATGCTGCCCGCTGGCGATGCGTGGAGCTATCGGCTCGATCCGGTGCGCGAGGGCTTTCGCTACAAGGTCCGCGCCGGTCGTGGGGAAAGCGATGGCTGTGAGGTGACCGTGTGGCCGTTGCCCGCGGTGCCGGAGCCGCGGGTGAAACTGACCTTTCCCGAATACACCGGTTTGCTGCCAAAGGAAGATCCGCTGGGTCGCGGCATTGAGGCCGTGCGTGGGACGAAAGCCGAGTTGACCGGCGAGCTGAACACGGCGGTGGAGTCCGCGTGGCTGGAGATCGATGGCAAGCGGGTGGCCGATGGCTCGGTGGAGAAGTCCGCGTCGGGTGGGCGCGTTGGGGTGGCTTGGGAGTTAAACAGAGAGGGGGCCGGCGAGGCGGTGCTGTGGTTGAAGCACCGGCTGGGCCGCGAGGTGGAGGCGTTGCGCTTTCCCGTGCGGGTGCTGGAGGATCTTTCGCCGGCGGTGCGCTGGCTAAGCCCGGTGGCCACCGAGCTGAGGGTGAGGCCGGATGAGGTGCTCGGGCTGCGCTATGAGGTGACCGAGGATTTTGGCGTCGCGGCGCTGCAGTTGGAAGTGAAGACGGATGGCCAAGAACCGCGGCGACTGGAGCGAGACTTGCCCGAAAAGCTCGGCGGCAGCGCCAAGCCGCCACGCTATCGGGGCGAGAGCGGGATGGCGGCGGGTGAGCTGTTAGGAGCTTGGCCCGGAGCGAGTGAGTTGCGGCTGCGGGTGCGAGCGGTCGATGCGCGACCGGCCGACCTCGATGGTCCGGGCGTCGGGCATTCGGAGTGGCTGTTGATCAAGATCGACCGGCATGCCGAGTCGCTGGCGCGCCAGGAACTACGGGCGGAGCACGATGGAGCGCGGGAGACGATCGAGTCGGCGATGCGTCAGGCCCGCGAGGCGAGGGAGCGCATGGACTGGCATCGCGGGGAGATGCGCAACGACGAGTTGAGCAAGGACGCGGTGAAGCATTTCGAGGAAGCCCGTGAGCGCTTGGCCAAGGCGCAGGAGGATCTGGAGAAGCTGGCGGAGCGGATGCAAGAAAGCGTGCACGCGACCAAGGCGGACGAAGTACGGAAGGCATCGGAGCAACTGGCGCAAGCGCGGCAGGAGTTGGAGAGTGCGCCGTTGCAAGACGGCCAGCAGCAGCGCGAGGAGAAGCTTGATCACGCCCGCGAGCAGGCAGAGGCCGCGGTGAAGAATCTGGAAAAGGCGCGCGAAGCAATGGATCGGGACCGCCAGAAGGTGGAGGAGCTGGCTCGCTTTCAAGAACTCGCCCAACAGCAACGCGAACTGGCGCGACAAGCCGAAAAGCAGGCGACGGCGCAGCAGGAGACGCCGATGACTCGGGAGTGGCAGGATCGTCAGCGCGGCGTGGAGGAGCAGTTGCGGCAACAGTTGCGCGAGCAACCGCAGGCTCGCGCCGAAGCGCTGGAAGCGCAGGCCGAGGAAGCGCGGAAGCTTGCCGAGGAAGCCAAGGCATTGAGTGAGTCGCAGAAAGCTTTGGAAGAACAGTCCAAGCAGACGCCGGTGGGTTCACCGGAGGGACTTCGCGAGGCCTTGGGAAAGGAGCAGACAAAGATCGGGGAGGAAGCGTCACAGCGACTGGCGGAGGCTCGCGAACAACGCAGCGAAGCCGCCGATCACTTGCCCGAAGCGGTCGCCGCCACCGAGCAGGCGAAGGAGGCGCTTTCCAAGGGTGATGACCAAGCCGCGGCCGAAGCGGCCAACGAAGCCGCCGAAGCCATGAAAGACGCCGTGGCCGATCCGAAGCAAGGGGATGCGACCCAGCCGGAACAAGGCGAGTCCAAGCAGGGCCAGTCCGAACAAGGAGCGGTGGCGCAGGCGGAGATGAAAGCTGAGGTCGAAGCCTTGGCCGAGCGTCAGGAAAAGGTGGCGGAAGCTTTGGATGCCCTGGCGGAAGGAAAGACCGCGGCGGCCTTGCAAGGACTCCAGCAGCTTCAGGCCGAGGAGGCAAAGGAGCTCGCGGAAGCAGTCGCGGAAATGCCGCAAGCGGAGCGTTCAGGGCACATGAACGAGGCCCGCGAGACGTCACGGCAAGGGGGCGAGCACGCGCGGTCGGCCGCGCAAAAGGGCAGCGAGGGCAAGTCCCAGGAGGCCGCCGGCAAACACCAAGAGTCCGCCGCGAATCTCCAGCGGAGTGCCGATGCCCTCGGCCGGGCGGCTGAGGAATTTGACCAGGCCGCCGGGCAGGCCAAGGGACAGCAGCCGGAGCAGCATCGCGCTCCGCTGGCCCCGGAGGATCTCGCCGAGGCATTCCAAGCCGCAGCGCGGGCCTCGGAACAGAACCAAGCCAGCCAGTCCGCGAATCAAGCGACCCAAGCCGCCGAGGCGATGGCCAAGGCCGCGCAGGCCGCCCGCCAGCAGATGCAAGGGCAGGGGAAATCCGGCCCGCCCAAGCCCGGCATGCCCGGCGAGCAACCGGGCGAGAAGCCCGAGGAAAACCTTCGCACGCCGCAGGCCGATCCCGGTGTGCCACCGGAATTGGCGAAGCTCGGGATCAGCGCCGCGGATTGGGAAAAGATTCAAGCCACCCTGAAGTCCGACGTCGGCGACAGTGGCGCTGCCGGCGTGCCCGAGGAATACCGCGGGCTGGTGAAGAAATACTTCGAAGCGATGACCGCCGAATGAAAGCCCGCCTCATTTCCCTAACCCTTTGTTTCGTCGCACCCGCCAGCGTGGCTGCCGAAGCCGCCGACCCGGTTTTCGCCGAGTGGCGGGATCGCGTTGACCCCGCGGTCGAGTCCGCCCTTGAATACCTTGCCCGGGTTCAGCGAGGCGACGGGTCCTTTCCGGAGAGCTACGGCGATTCGACGGGCATTCCGGCGCTCGCGGGCATGGCATTTCTCTCGAAGGGCCATCTGCCGACCGAGGGACCGTATGCCCAGGCGCTGAACCGCAGCATCGACTTCGTGCTCGAAAACCAGCGCGAGGACGGCCTCTTCGAGAAGGGCAACGCCGGCAGCGGGCCGATGTACGCCCACAACATCGCCACCCTGTTCCTTTCCGAGGTCAGCGGCATGGTCGATCCGCAGCGGCAGAAAAAGATCGCCGAGGCCCTGCCGCCGGCCTTGAAGCTGATCCTGAAGGCCCAGGCGGTGAAAAAGGACGAGCGCCATCAAGGCGGCTGGCGTTATCATCCGGGTTCCTCGGACAGCGATACCTCCTGCAGCGGCTGGGCGCTCATGGCCCTCCGTTCCGCCAAGCTCAACGGCGCGGCCGTGCCCGACCAAGCGATCGCCGACGCGGTCCGTTACCTGAGCCGCCATCAGGACGAGAAGGAGGGCGCGTTTGGCTACATGAACCGCTCGGACCATGCGCGATCGCTCACCGGCATGGGCCTGCTGTGCCTGGAACTCTGCGGCAAGCACGGCTCGCCGGAGACCATCAAGGCCGCCGACTATGTGATGAAGACCTTCCGAGACCTGCCGGGCGACCAATTCGAGTTCTACGGGAATTACTACAACGCCCAGGGCACCTTCCAGATCGGTGGCCGCTACTGGAGTGAGTACGCGAACTGGATGTATGAGACCTATTTGAAAAAGCAGTCCGAGGACGGCTCGTGGAATAGCCGCGAGGCCGGACGCATCTACGGCACCTGCATGATGGTGCTGGCCTTCACCGTGCCCTATCGCCAGCTCCCGATTTACCAGCGGGATGAGACGGTGGACGAGGCGGAGTGAGCGATCACTCCGCCGGCTTCTCTTCCGCCGGTTCGGCCGGGGTCGCCGGCGCGGCCTTGGCCTGCCCGGCCTTCATGTCTTCCAGCAGGCTGCGACCGGTTTCCTTCTCGTGGCGCACCGTCATGCCCACGAAAAACGCTCCCGCTGCCAGCAGCAGGAACAGCAGGGTCATGAAAAAGCTCGCCGCCGCGCTGGGCTGCGACGACTGGACGATCACCCGCTGCGGACCGGCTCCGGGGGCGGCCGCCGCCCGCCGCGGACCTCCGCCTGCCGCGGCAGCCGAGGCTTCCTCCTTGATGATGGGGGACTCCACCGGCGGCTTTTCGCGGGCCAGCGCCTCGCGTTCTTCCTCGGTCAGGGTGAAATCGAAGGCCACATCGCCGATCTTCACCGACAGGCCGTGGCGCAGCGGGATGATCTCCTTCTGGATGCCTTCCAGCTTGATGCCGTTGGTCGAGCCCAGGTCGCGGAGCTGGTAGCCGCCGTCGATCCGCTCCATCACCGCGTGGCGGACCGAAACCGAGCCGTCGTCGATCACGATGTCATTCTCGCTGCCGCGGCCCAGATTGACCTTCATCCGGTCGAGCTGGAAACGATACGGCTGCGGGGTGCGGTCGGCGACGGTGATGGTAACGCGAGGCATGGGGTGAAAAACGTGAATTCCGGCGGTTTTCTAGCGGGAAAGCGGTTGATCCTGCACGGAAAAATTCGAACAGGCCGCAATCCTGGATTATTGTGCGTAAACCCTTGGCCCGGCGATAAAATTTCAACTTGCAGGAGTAGAAGAGAAGCGCTAATCGACCGCGCCCGATTTCTCAGCACCGGGCGGTAATCCGGTTTTACCAACGATTTCAAGAGACCCCACCGACATGGCCGACAAGAAGCAACCCGCGAAAAAGGCGGAACCCGCCAAGCCTGCGAAGAAGCCTGCCGACAAGGCCGCTCCAAAGGCCGAGACCAAGAAGCCCGCCGCCAAAGCCGAGCCCGACCGCGACGAAGTCGTTGAAATCAAGTCGCCTGCGGGCCCGGTCAAGGTCAGCGGCTTTGTCCTCAAGCAGCGCCAACGGCTGCTCGATCTGCGCGACGAGTTGGTGGACGCCATGTCCGGCATGACCGGTGAGATCCGCAATGCTCCCGAGGGCAGCGAGGCCTCCGGCAGCGGCATGCACCAGGGCGACGCCGGTAGCGACGCCTACGACCGCGACTTCGCCCTCAGCGTCTTGGCCAAGGAACAGGACGCCCTTTACGAGATCGAGCAGGCCCTGCGCCGCATCGACCGCGGCGTCTATGGCGTCTGCGAAATGTCCGGCAAGAGCATCCCGCAGGCCCGTCTTGAGGCGATTCCGTTCGCCCGCCTGACCGTCGAATGCCAGGCCCAGTGGGAGAAGGAATACGGCAATCGCCGCTTCCGTCCGTCCAATGAAGTCGGCTTCGCCGGCGGCAATTATTCGGATGATGAAGATTCCGAGACGGTTTCGCTTGACGAGGACGACGACTAAATTAGCGTTCGCGCCCCAACTTCCCGCCGCACAATGCCTCGCGAAATTATCATCCTCGAATGCACGGAAGCCCGTGCCGAAGGCAAGCCGCCTTCGCGCTACGTCACCACGCGCAACAAGAAAAGCCTGCGCACCCCGGGTCGCTTGGAGAAGGTCAAATTCAATCCCTCGCTCCAGCGCCGCACCGTCCACCGCGAACTCCGCTAATCGCTTTTTCCCATGTCCGAACCGAAGACCGTCGAACGCCGGATCGCCTTTCGCAAGTCGAACCGCAAGATGACCACCCGCCGCCACGATATCCCGGCGGCCGAGGTCCACTTCCTGAATCCCGATCTCCTCTCGAAGTTCACTTCGGAGACCGGCAAGATCCTGCCCCGTCGCGTGACCGGCGTTTCGGCCAAGCTGCATCGCAAGATCACCCGTCAGATCAAGCGCTCCCGCGCCGTCAACCTGATGGCCTGATCCGGCGTTCCCGAAAGCAACGCTTTACCGGAAGCCTGCCCCTGAACCGGGCGGGCTTCTTTTGTTTCCGGCCCACATGAAGGAACTCAAGGATACCCAGAACGAGCGCGACGACCGCAACCTGCCCATCGACCGCGTCGGGGTGAAAGGCCTGCGCTTCCCGGTGGAAGTGCGCGACAAGGGCGGCTCGACCCAGCGCACCGTCGCCACCGTTGCCCTCGCCGTTGATTTGCCGCACCACTACAAGGGCACCCACATGAGCCGCTTCGTGGAGGTGCTCAACTCCCACGGCGGCTGCCTCGATGTCCGCTCGATGGCTGGCCTGCCGCGCGAGCTGCTCAAGCGCCTCGATGCCCGCAAGGCGCACGTCGAGTTCCAGTTTCCCTTCTTCCGCAGCAAGCCCGCGCCGGTCACCGGCCAAGCCGGCCTGATGGACTACGAGGTCCGCTTCGAGGTGGAGGCGGAAAAGGGCGGCCCGCTCGATTTCATCGTCACCGTCATGGTGCCGGTCGCGACCCTTTGCCCCTGCTCGAAGCAAATCAGCGACCGCGGTGCCCACAACCAGCGCGGCGTGGTGACCTATTCGGTCCGCTGCAAGGAGCCGGTGTGGATCGAGGACCTGATTGAACTCGTCGAGCGCTCGGCGAGTTGCGAGCTCTACAGCCTGCTCAAGCGCCCCGACGAAAAGGCCGTCACCGAACGCGCTTACGACAACCCGGTCTTCGTGGAGGATCTAGTGCGGAACGTGGCTTCACGTTCCAACGCCCACGAGGACATTGAGTGGTACCGGGTCGAGGCGGAGAACTTCGAGTCGATCCACAATCACAATGCGTATGCGGTGATTGAGAAGGTGGGGTGAGA
>CBKZPU010000034.1:0-34391 GCA_966696705.1 uncultured Verrucomicrobiaceae bacterium
TGTTTTGCCAGAAAAACGCTGGGGGGTGGTGGTGGGGGAGCCTTTTGCGGGGGGGGTTTTGCGCCGGCCTCTCCCCCCCCCCCGCTGCCTCCGCGTTTCTGTCCCACCGGTTTCGCCGCCACCAGCCATTCGGAAGCCTCCTCTGTGGCTTCACGCGAGCGGCAAACCGGAAGTTTTCACCCAACTATTCAGTGACAACACGCAAGAAAGCTCTCGGAGTGTCGGAGGTTTGGCCGGGAACCCGGAACGAGCGGTATTCCCATCCCTCCGACAACTCGGGGAGGGGATTGGCGAAGTTTTCGTTTTCGACAACCTCCGAAATCGCGAGCGTCCATTGGAGCAGCTCGAAGGAGCCCTCGACGCGGTAGTCCACGCCATCCTGGCTGGCGATCTGGTCCCCGCCGTCGCTCGTGAAAGTTGCCCCGCTTCGCACCGGCAGCGTCATCACCAGCACGGACGATTCCGTGCCGGGGCCGTCGGGGTCACCGATGGCAACGTGGATGCTGCTTGGATCGCTGACCGCCGGATCGGTGGCGAGGGCGAACTCATCGAAGTTCGACCGGCCGTCGCCATCGGGATCGGCGTTCGGATCGTAATTCTCCGGGGCCAAGTCGCTACCCTCGATCCACAGCGTGTAGGCATCGACGGCGCCAATCGAAAGATTCGAGACGGTGGCGAAGTCCGTGCCGATGTCCGAGACCGAGGACGGCAAGGAGGCCGAGCCGGTGAAACGGATGCCTGCGGCTCCGGCCGGCACGCTGGCACCGGTTTGGAAGAATACCGTGGCCGTCCCGGTTCCGGCGGGCGCACCGGCGGTGGTCTCGAGTTGCAGGCCGATCAGATTGGCGACCGTTCCTCCGCTGGAGGTGCCGACCGGGGCTCCGGAACCATTGAGCAACTCCACCCCGAACGTGGGGCTGATCGACAATGCCGAATTCAAAAGCCCGTCGCCGGCATTGACGTCGAAACGCAGGCGGTAGGTGGTCTGCGGTTCGAGTACGAATTCATTTCCCGGTGCGTCCAGCACCGCCGTGGCGGACCAAGTGAGCGACAGGGTGGCGCCCGATCCCAAGGATCCGAGGATGGTCTCGGAATCGTTGGCGAGCTGGAATTTCAGCTCGGTTCCGGTGAGCGAGATTTGCGCGCCGGATTCAGCGAGGCGAAGTTCCGTGACGAGGTTGGAACCGAGCACGGCACCGCCGGTGGCAGTGGCGTTCCAGTAGGTTCCGAGCGATCCGGTGGCGGAGCCGCCCAGATGGAGTTCAAGCGGAGAACCGGCAGCTACCGGCGGCGGGGTGACGGTCAGCTGCGCAGGCGGTCCGAAGAGGCCGGGGAAGGTAACCGGAGCGGGGAGGATCTGGCCACGGGAAATCCCGTTGGTGGCGGCCAGAACTGTCAGGGTAAGGGACAAACACCGTTTCATGGCAGAGCCACGCTTCGCCCGGATTGCCCGATATTCAACTTACGATGAAAACGAATTTTTTATGAGGAAATAACCGCCGCCATTGCAACAATCCCATACGGGGTTAGTTAAGATTGCCAAATGCGATGTCGCGAAATGCACTATCATCCCCGTCGCTTTAGTGGGCCGCCAGCCAGTTCGGGCCGGTGCCATGCTCCACCAAGATCGGCACATCTCCTGGAAGCGGGAGCGCCGTCTCCATGGCGTGGAGAATTTTCGGGACGAGATCTTCCTGCTCGGCCAGCGCGAGGTCAAAGACGAGTTCGTCGTGGACTTGGAGCAGCATCTTCGTTCGGCGGGACGTCTCGCGGAGCATGGCATCGATGCGGATCATCGCCAGCTTGATCATATCCGCGGCGGTGCCTTGGATGGGGGTGTTGATCGCCGCGCGCTCGGCATTGCCGCGGATGGTCTGATTCGCCGAAGTGAGATCCGGGAAATACCGACGGCGGCCGCTGAGGGTCTCGACGTAACCTTTCTCGCGGGCCTCCGTGATGGTGCGATCCATGAACTCTTTGATCGCGGGATACTGCTTGAAGTAGTTGTTGATGATCTCCGCCGCTTCGCCGCGAGGGATGCCAAGGCGCTGGCTGAGGCCGAACGCGGAGATGCCGTAGATGATGCCGAAGTTCACCATCTTCGCCCCGCTGCGTTGCTCGCGCGTGACCTCGCTTTCGGCGATGCCCCACACCTTGGCGGCGGTGGCGGTGTGAATGTCGCGGTTCTCGCGGAAGGCCTCGATCATCGAGACGTCGTTCGCCAGCGCGGCCATGACGCGCAGCTCGATCTGCGAGTAGTCGCAGGAAAGCAGCGTGCAGCCTTCGCGCGGGACGAAGGCCTTGCGGATCTGGCGACCGAGGGCCGAGCGGATCGGGATGTTTTGCAGGTTTGGATCGGTCGAGGCGAGCCGGCCGGTCGCCGCGACGAGCTGGTGGAATTGCGTGTGGATGCGTCCGGTCTTCGGCACGATGTGGCCGGGCAGCGCGTCGAGGTAGGTGCCCTTGAGCTTGGTGGCTTCGCGGTATTCGAGGATCTCGTCGATGATGGGGTGCTTGCCGGCCAGTGAGGCGAGCGTGGCCTCGTCGGTTTTGAACTGGCCGGTCTTGGTCTTCTTCGCCTTGTCGGCGAGGCCGAGTTCGTTGAAGAGAATCTCGCCGAGCTGCTTCGGCGAGTTGAGATTGAAGGGGCGCCCGGCGTGCGTCGCGATCGAGCGCGAGAGTTCGTCGATGCGCTGCTGGAGCTGCACTCCGATCTCGACCAGCGCGTTGGGATCGACAGCGATGCCTTCCATTTCCATGCGGACCAGCACGGGCAAGAGCGGGCACTCAATGTCGCGGAAGACATGCTCCTGCCCGTCTAACAGCGGTCGCAGCTTCCCCGCGATCTGCCACGTGACATCCGCATCCTCGGCGGCGTATTCCGCCAGCGTGGCCAGCGGGATTGCGGCGATGTCGAGGTCCTTGGAGGCCTTCTTGGTTTCGGCGAAGGCGAAGAGGTCGTCGCTGGCTGCGGGTGAAGGAGCAGCGCCGGCGATATCGGCGAGCTTGACCGGCGTGTAGCCGAGCATGGACTCGCTGACGTAGTCCATCGTGTGACGCTGGTCGGGGAAGGTGAGGCCATGGGCGAGCATCGAGTCGAAGATCGGCCCGGCTACCTCGATGCCATGCTGGTGAAGCACGCAGAGATCGTATTTGAGATTGTGGCCGATCTTTTCGGCGGGCGAAGAGAGCGCCGCTTTGAGATTGGCAATCTGCGATGTGAGATCCCCGACGGGGAGATACCAACCCTCGTGAGCGTTCCAAGAGAAGGCCACGCCGAGCAGCTTGGCTTCGAAGCGATCGAGCGAGGTGCTTTCGATGTCGAAGCAGAAGCGCTCTTGCTTGGCGAGCCGGGCGAAAAGCTCGGCTTGCTTCTCCGCGGTGTCGGCGAGGTGGTAGGTGTGCGGAACCTCGCCGATGGTTTTGAGATGGGAGAAGACGGGCGCGGGGGCGGCCTGCTCACCGGCTGCGAGTGGAGCGGACTCCGCGCTCCCGGCGTCACCGAAGAGCCGCTTGGTGAGGGTGCGGAACTCGAACTCGGTAAAGAGCGCTTTGACCGCCTCGTCGTCGCGTGGGGACAAGGCAAGATCGGCCCACGTCACCTCGATCGGCGCATCGACGATAATGGTGGCGAGATCCTTCGACAGCCGCGCCTGCCCGGCATGGGTTTCGAGGTTCTCCTTCTGCTTGCCTTTGAGTGAGGAAAGATTGGCGAGGAGGTTTTCCACCGAACCGAAGTCGGCGATGAGCTTCTGGGCGGTCTTCGGGCCGATGCCGGGGACGCCTGGGATGTTATCCACCGAGTCGCCCATCAGGCCGAGCAAGTCGATGATCTGGTGCGGGTCCTTCACGCCCCAGATTTCCGGGAGCTGCGGGACGCCGATCACCTCGTGCTCGGATCCCTTCTTGCCGGGTTTCCACATGAAGGTGCGTTCGCTCAGAAGCTGGGCGAAGTCCTTGTCGGGCGTGACCATGTAGGTCTCGAAGCCCTCGGCTTCCGCGCGTTTGGCCAGCGTGCCGATCAGGTCGTCCGCCTCGTAGCCGTCGATTTCCAGCAGCGGCAGGTGGAAGGCACGGCACAGGCGCTTCACGTTGGGAATCGCCGCGGCGAGTTCCTCCGGCATTTCATCGCGCTGGGCCTTGTAGGCGGGAAACTTCTCATGCCGCGGGGTGGGGGCCGAGGTGTCCCAAGCGACGCCGAGGTGGGTAGGCTTCTCCTTTTCAAGGATGGTCAGCAGCGTGTTGGTGAAGCCGTAAAGGGCAGACGTGTTGATTCCCTTGGAGTTGCGGATGGGGTTCTGGATGAAGGCGAAATGGGCACGATAAACGAGCGCCATGCCATCCAGCAGGAAAAGTCGCGGCATGGGCGGAGGCTACGGGGCACCGTGGCGAACCGGAAAGCGCAAAGGGCGGGCCGGGCGACGCTGAAAGGGATTGGCGGCCCGGCCGGTGAAATTTCTCGTCAAAGGTCGGCCTGAACTCCTACGTATCCGCAGTCACATGAACGTTGTTTTCCCGATCTTTTGCGTCGTGGCGGCCGGGGTGGCCGGCTACTTCTTGGAGCCGTCGTTGCGCCCGACGCTGACCGGGAGGACCCAAGTGGCGATCGTGGTGCAGAACCTGCCCGAGGAAGAAGGGGCTCCGGCACCTCCCACTCCCGCCCCGAAGCCGGAGCCGACGCCCGCGCCCAAGCCGGAACCGGCCCCGGAACCGCCACCGGTGGTCGAGAAGGACCCCGAACCGGCCCCCGCGCCGGAACCCACACCCGAGCCAGCCCCGACGCCTGAACCAGCTCCGGAGCCTGCGCCGACGCCCGAGCCCGCCCCGGCGGCCGCCGCCACGCTGAGCGCCGACGACATTGTGAAGGTGATGCAGGAAAGCATCAAAGAGAAGCAAGTGAAGGAGTTCGCCTTCGAGCAAGTGCTCGGCTGGAAGGCCGGCGAGGAAGAAGAAGTGGACGGCGTGAAGTACCAGACCGGCCAGGCGGCCTACAAGGCCGAGACGATTTTCGGGGTGAAGACCATCCAAGCGAAAGCCCTGATCAAGGAGGGCAAGGTCGCCAAGTGGATCTGGCCGAACAGCGGGATGGAGATCAAATGAAGTCGAAAGACTTCAAGACTCCAGACACCAGATTTGAAGACGGCGGCCATTGGGCCGCCGTTTTTCTTGCTCATCCTCCGCTTCCATCTTGGAACAAGACCGCGCCATCGCTGTACAGGTAGTGCTTGTTCATGGCCTTGACGGAGTGCTGCAGAATGTCGTTGGGAGTCGCATTTTCCTGCGAGAAGGCAGGCACTGTCATCTCAAGCAGGTTCTGCGAGGGGTAGAGCACTTCGTCCACGCCGAAGCGCAGCCTGATGCCCGCATTCTTTAGCAGTGCATTGGTCGCGAGGATGCGCTCCTGCAAGGTCTGCTCCGGGAACTCGGTCAAGCCCGGCAGGGTCGTATTCAAGGCAGCGAATGTTTCGTCGAGGTCGTGTTCCTTCTCCGGCTCGCGCTCGCGGACTTTGCTGGCCAGAGGAACGTCCATGGCCGAGGCGGGCTTGCTGTTCTTTCCCTGAGCTTCGCTTGATCCCGGCACCGGGCTGCCAGTTTCCGGAATCCCGCTTTCCGGACGGAAGCGGAGAAATACTGCCACCCCCACAAGCAGGACGATGAGGACGAGTAGGATCCGGCGGAGCGGCATGGCAGAGGGTGGCTTGGAGTTTCCCTCAAGCGACGTAGCGCCCCCTCAAATGCTCAAGGTGAGCATCTGGCGAGGGAGCTTTGCCAGTCGCCAGGGTGACGATTTCCGCCGGCGTGAGCACGGCGCCCTTGGCGTGGACCCTCTCGCGCAGCCACGAGAGCAGCGGAGTATATTCGGCCTTCGCGATGGCGGCGGCGATATCGGGCTGTGCGGTGGCGGCGGCGAAGAGCTGGGCGGCGTTCAGATTGCCGAGCGTGTAGGTCGGGAAGTAACCGAGGCCGCCCATCGACCAATGGATGTCTTGCAGGCAACCGTGGGCGTCATCTGGCGGCGTCATGCCGAAGAGATCTTGAAAGCTCTCGTTCCACGCGGCGGGGACGTCCTTCACAGCCAACTCGCCGGAGACGAGACGGCGTTCCAAGCCGAAGCGCAGCAGGATGTGCAGGTCGTACGTCGCCTCATCTGCTTCGACGCGGATGAAGGAAAACTCCGCGCGGTGGATGGCGGCGAGGAAGTCATCGAGCCTGGTGTGCGAGAGCTGCGGGAAATGCTTTGCCGCGACCGGCAGCCATTTTTCCCAGAACGGACGCGAGCGTCCGACGTGGTTTTCCCATAGCCGCGATTGCGACTCGTGGATGCCGAGCGAGGCCGCTTCGCCGGAGGGCAGTCCGACTTCGCTGGCGGGCAGGCCTTGCTCGTAGAGCCCGTGACCGGCCTCGTGCATCACGCCGAAGAGCGAGGAGGTAAAGTCGCTTTCGTCGTAACGCGTCGTCAGCCGGATGTCGCGCGGGCCGAGGGTGGTGCAAAACGGATGCGCCGTGGTGTCGATGCGCCCGGCCTTGAAGTCGAAGCCCAGCGATTCCGCGACCAGCGCATTGAACTCTTGCTGGGCGGCGACCGGATAGGGACCACCGGGCAGAGTGGCGTTGCGTTTGTTAGAACGCTCCACCGCCGCGGCAGCGAGTTCACGCAGTTGTGGCTTCAAGGCATCGAACAAGGACGCAATGCCTGCGGCGGTCGCGCCGCGCTCGTAGGTGTCGAGCAACGCGTCGTAGGCTTCGGCCTCGTAGCCCCAGCGCTCGGCTTTCTCGCGGGCGATGCCGAGGAGCGTTTCGAGGTGTGGCGCGAAGGAGGCAAAGTCGGAGCGCTTGCGGGCATCGGCCCAAGCGACTTTCGCCAGCGAGGACGCTTGTGCTTCGCGTGCGACGAGTTCGCCGGGCAGCTTGGTGGCGCGGTCGAAATCGCGGCGCATGGCGGCGGTCAGCGCCGGTGAAGTGGCATCCGCTTCGGCGGTGGCGAGGGCCTCGCCCCACGACGCGGAAGTGCCGAGTTCGTGGGCGCGTTCCGAAAGCCAGGCGATCTGGTCGGCGCGCCATTCGTGACCGTCGTCCGGCAGGTAGGTCTCTTGATCCCAGCCGAGGGTGGCGGCGGAGGTGGCGACGACGGCCCGCTCGCGGGCCAAGGTGCGGAGGCGGTCGAGGGCGGTGCTCACGTCCGGAGCTTGGAGAGCGGGGGAGGGTGACGCAAGACCGGGACTGCTAGAGTCCGAAGCGCGCCTTCACTGCCTCGCGCTTCAGGCGCAGCTCGCGCCATTCGTTGACCAGCCGGCTGGCCTCGATCACGCCGCAGCCGGCGGGCAAGATCACCTCGCGGTCGCGCCACCAGAGGCCGCGGATGGCGACGATGGCGTGAAACTCGCCGTCGAGGATTGCTCCGAACGGCGCTCCGAAATCCTCGGGCGTGCCGAGTCGGCGACGCCATTCGATCAGTTGCTCCAGCGTTCCGGTCGTGCGGGGCAGGGGACCGAGCGCCGGTGTCGGATGAAGCCGGCGAACCAACTGGCCGGGACTTTCTTCGCCCGCCAAATCGACTTCGATCGGAGTGTGGAAATGAACGATCGAGCCGAGTTCCATGATGCCTCGTGGACCGCGGCGGACGCGGCCGATGTCGCCAAGTTTCGCCACCAACGACTGCGCGACATATTCGTGCTCGCGGATCTCCTTCTCGTCCACGGCGAGCACGTCGCGCTCTTCGGTGCGGGCGGTGCCGGCCAGCGCCATTGTTTTCAGAACGCCGCCGGTGACGGAAAGCAACTGCTCCGGGGAGGCTCCCGCAAAGCCCGAGGTGCCATCGGAGAAGCCGTAGCCTAACAAAGGCTCCTCGCTTCCCGCGGCGGCGGCGAGCAGGCGATGGCCGGGTGGCTCTTCCAAGGTGCCGCGTTCGACCACCACCGGCACGGTTTTCTCAAAGGCCCCCGTTCGGATCGCGGCGCTGATTTCCTGGAACACCGCGGCAAAGGCGGAGGCGTCCGGCGGCTCCCAAGTGCATGATGGTAATCCATCGACCTGGCTGATGCGCGCCGCGACGTCCTTGCGACTGACGATTTCCCACTGCTGAGGCACCAGCCACGGCTCGAGCGACGTCAGGCCGAAGTCATTCCGGTAAAACGCGAGGCCATTGTGAGGCGGACTTGCCGAAGGCGCAAAGGGCCCGCGGCCGACGAGCGAACGCCCGTCCGCGAGGTCGAGAAAAGCGAAGCTGTCGGAGCTCACGCCGCCGGACCTCCTTCACGCATGCGGTTGATCTCCTCGGACATCGCGGCGGTCAATTGCTCAAGCTCCTCCGCGCGGTTTACCGTTCGTGCCGCAGCGAATCCGTGAATGGCGAAGCCCACGGAGAAGAGGAGCAAGCCAACCGGGATAAGAAGGCTTGCCGCCATCAGGATGATGGTCGGTCCGGCGGAAAGGGCGCTGCTGCTCGGGCCGCCGCTGCGGATTGAATCAAAAACCGTCCACATTCCGAGGCCATAGAGCAGTGGACCGATCGTAAGCAGTGCGATGCCAACGGCCATCAACCACCAAGCCGCGCCGCGGCGGGCTCTCCACAGGCCGACGATTCCAGCCCAGAAGCCCGCCATGAGGCCGACGAAGAGAATTAGGAAAACGACGCCGGCCCAAGCCGATGCGGTGGTCATGCCGCATCCAACGAAACTTGGACCATGCCGTCAATTGCCGGACTGTCGTGTCCATGACTGCAAGCGCCTTTCAACCGTCGCAAGGTCTTCCGAGAGCCCGGCAAGCCCGGGATCGTTTTTCCAAGCGGCCACCATCTCCAGTGCCGCCTGGTCATCGCCTTGGACTTGCTCTTTTTGGAACGGCGAGGGCGGCTTGCCATAGAGCCGGTAGCCGGTCGTCGCGCTTCGCAGGGGAAAGAGCGTGAGGAACTGCTGCTTCTCCGCCTGGGAGATGGCCGGATTCTTGAGATAGTCATCCACGTGACCCGCTTGGGCCGCATCCGAGACATGGGCACGGGCCATCAGGCTGGCGCGCAAATTCGTCTGCTGGGCAAACAGCTTGTCGTCGGTGGAGATCAGCTCCGACACCAGCGCGGGGTGCTCTGCCGCCGTTTCATGAAGCGCGAAGGAGCCAGCCTTGAGGGCGGGCGGTGAATGATCCACCCAGCGGGCGAGGGTTTCCAGGACTTCAGGCGATCGCGCGATGCGGGAGAGATCGAGCGCTTCCGCCAGCCCAGCCGAGTTTTGCCAAGCGGGTGTCTCCAACATTTTCGAGAGATACCCCGCGAGTTCCGAGTCGGAAGCTCGCCACGGCCCGCCAAGCGTCAGCGGCTTCAGTGCCACGGCGAACTCCTCCGCCGAACCGGTGGTGGCCAGAATCTCGCGGGCAATCTCGGCGGCAAGATCGGGATCGGTGACCGACAGGACATCGAGGAGAAAAACTCGCAACGTCGGCCAGCCGCGCAGCGCACGTCCGGGCCCGGTTTCAAAAGGAATGCCCGTCCCGGCATCGGCACCGCTCCGCAGCAACTGGCCGATCGTCCGGGCCACGACATCCGGCTCTTCCTCAAGCCACCGGTCTTTTGTGGCTGCGAGCCATCGTTTCAGGGCGGCGGGATCGTCGCCATTCTCGCATCGCGAAAGGCACTCCCGCCAGTCCGCCACGATCGTCTTGTGACCGGGATTGGCCAAGCGGTCTGGTTGGGCGACTTCCTGCGACCGCGAGGCAGGCGCAGGGGTTTCCCGAGTGCGGGTGGAGAGTGACATCCACGCCGCGAGTCCGCCGGCCGCGGCGAGAACCAAGACGAGGACCTGCGGGCGAGCCATGCTCAATCGATGCCCACTTCCAGTTGCAAGCGTGTGACCACGCAAATGTCGCCGGTCAAACGGTCCTGCACCAGGAGCTGCCACTTGCCAGGAGTGCCTTCCGAATCCTCACCGGCGCCGGAAAAGTCGCCACTGAGATCCATGTCGTCGATGACCAAGTCATCGGAACCCGCGCCTTCACCATCGTGAAGCAGCGCGAAGGTTCCATCGGGGCCCAAAAGTGCCACGATCAAATCGCCACGATGGGCGGTCGTGATGGTCAGATTGAGCCGGACGAAGGAGATCGTGGATCCTTCCGGGAAGGCACCGATTTTCAGCGGAATGCGAGTCCACTTGTGACGGCCATCCGGAATTGTCTTCGGCTTGGCAAGCACGGCAAGCCGGCTGCTCACGCCGACCTTCGAAGTGCTCTTCACCGAGCCGGTTGACTCGCCCACGACCGGCCCGGCGCTCTTGAACAGCGTCTTGATCTCGGAGGTGAATCCATAGAGCCCGGTTTCCGAGGGACGACCGGAGATGAGGAGAGCGCCGGCTTTCCATTCCCCTGCTTCGTCGCGAACCCACACCGGCCCGCCGCTATTGCCGGGACCCGTCGAGATGTGCGTCGCTTGAAGATAGTTTCCTTGGGCGGATTTGTATTGGGTGGCTTCTTCGAGGGTGGTGTGCAGGTAGTAGTTCCCCTCCTCCCCGGTGTAGGAGATCAGGGCCGGATAGCCGGTGATCATCGAAGGGACGCCGGCGCGCAAATTGACGGCGCCTTTGTAATCCACCGTCGCCGGTTCTTCCGCAGTGAAGGGTTCGAAGGACCACGCGAGGGCCGCATCGCGGGAGAATGCGGCCTTGGAAGTGTTGCCCGAAAGTGCGACCTGGTTCGCATAGGAAACCCAGCGGAAGTAGCCCCGGGCCTCGATGCCAGTTTCTTCAGCAGGGGCCTCGGCGGAATTCACTCCGCTGAACCATGTCGGAGGCGGGCTCCATGTGCCCGCCTGGTCATCAAACAGCACATGCGCGGCCGTTAAAAACAAGTTGCGGTGACCTGCCACGACGCCGCTGCCTCTGCTGTCGTTCGAATAGACGACGCCGTTGAGGGAGTAGGGTCTTTCGCTGAGAAGACCTTCTTCAATCGGGAGGGACGAGTTGGTCTTGGTCGGCTCTTCGACACCGGCGAGGGCAGGCAACGACAGGCATGCGGCGACAAAGGGAGGCGCGAAAATCTTCATGTCTTGATGGGTGACAGATCTAAACAGCACGCACCGCTTAAATTTTTAGAAAAATGTTGTCAAGGGAGGCTTCCACCCGCGAGAGGCTGACGTCCTTAGCCAAAACTCCCGGCTGACATCTTGGCGGCCCGCCGTCCGGTCGCTATCGGGGGGAACTTTCGCCGCGGAGCCGGTCCATCTCCTCCGACATGGCGGTGACCAGTTGTTCCAGTTCTCCTTGGCGTTGCGAGGCTCGTGCCACCGCCAATCCGTACAGGGCGAAGCCAACGGCGAATGTCACATTCCCGAAATGGGATGCCAGCGCCAACCATTGATAGGCGTCGTGACTGTAAAACAGCGACCTGCCGAGCAAGGGACTGCATAGTGACAAGATGGATGCCAAGGTGTTGATGAGCACACCCGCCACCATCAAGCCCCAAGGGAGTTTCGCCGCGGAGCGTCGAAGGAAGATCACTCCGGCCCATTTGGCCACGAAGAGTACGAGCGTGCCAAATGAGGCCAGCAGCTGGAAGGGGGTCAGGCTCATTGCCCCCATGGCACCACGGCGGCATGGCATGGGTCAATCCCGCGGGAAGTTGAAGCCCGCTTCAGTTCTCCCGCTCGTCCCCGTCCTTCGCCGTCGGCAGTTTCGCCACCTCGTCGAGCAGGTTCACGATTTCCACACCGCGCTCCGCCGAGTTATCGTGGCGGAAGGTGATGACCGGCATGGACTTCAGCACCACGCGCTTGGAGATCTTCTTCTGGATCGCCCCGTGGTCGCGGTTGAGCTTTTCCAGCACCGAATCCACCCGGCCGCCGAGCACGCCGACCCAGACCTTGGCTTCCTTGATGTCCTGGGTGGTCTCGACTGCATTCACGGTGACGAGCGCGCCATTCCACTCGTAGTCCTTCTGGACTACGGCGCCAATCTCGCGCTTCAGCAGTTCATTGACCCGGTCGATGCGGTGGGACATGGAAAGTTGAGAGTCGATGGTTGAGAGTTGAGAGAGAAAAGCAGGAGCGGAGGCTGAGGTTTCACACTCTCAACTCTCCACTCCAGACTCTCAACTTCTTTACAGCGTCTGCGGGATCTTCTCGAGCGTGTAGCACTCGATGACGTCGCCTTCCTGATACTCGTTGAACTCGCCGAGGCGGATGCCGCACTCCATGCCCGACTTGACCTCTTCCACTTCGTCCTGGAAGCGGCGGAGGGTGGACATCTTGCCGTCGAAGACCGGCACGCCGCCGCGGATGACGCGGGCGTGGGCCTTGCGATGAACCTTGCCGTCCGTGACATAGGAGCCGGCAGCGCGGCCCTTCGACTTGGAGAGCTTGAAGATCATTCTCACCTCGGCGTGACCGATGACGTTCTCGCGGGTCAGCGGCTCGAGCATGCCGAGCATGGCTTCGCGGACCTGGTCGATCAGCTCATAGACGATCGAGTAGAGCTTCACCTGCACGCCCTCGGCCTTGACCACCTTGACGGCATTGGCCTCGACCTTCGTGTTGAAGCCGAGCACCACCGCGTCGGCGGAGCTGGCCATCTGGACGTCGGCCGCGGTGATCGGGCCGGCACCGGCGATGATGATCTGGGTGGTGACCTTGTCGGACTGGATGTCGCCGATGGCCTTCTTGATGGCCTCGACCGAACCCTGCACGTCGCACTTGAGGACGAGCTTGAGGATGGCCTTGCCGGTGCCTTCGATGACGTTGGAGAAGAGGTCCTCCATGCGGCTCTTCTGGGTCATCTTGAGCCGGCTGTTGCGCAGGTCGAGTTGGCGTTCATCGGCCAGCTTCTGGGCGGCGCGGATGTTGTCCATTTCGACCAGGCTGTCGCCGACGTTCGGCATCTCCTCGAAGCCGATGACTTCGACCGGGGTGCCGGGCTTGGCTTCCTTGACCGATTCGCCGCGGTCGTTGATCAGCGACTTCACCTTGCCGGCGAAGGGTCCGCAAATGAACGGCGTGCCGACCTTGAGGGTGCCGGTTTCGACGATGACGGAAGCAGTGGCGCCACGACCGGGCTGGACGCGCGCCTCGATGATCGCAGCACGGGCGTTGCCTTTCGGGTTGGCCTTGAGTTCGAGCACCTCGGCCTGGAGGGCAAGAAGTTCGAGCAGGCTATCGACACCGGCGCCGGTGAGGGCGGAAACTTCGACGCACTCAACGTCCCCGCCGAAGTCAACGGTCTGCAGGCCCTTCTCGGCGAGCTGGGTCTTCACCCGCATCACATTGGCGGTCGGCAAATCGACTTTGTTGATGGCGACGATGATGGTCTTGTGGGCCTTCTTCGCGTGTTCGATCGCTTCTTCGGTCTGCGGCATGATGCCGTCATTGGCGGCGACCACCAGCACCACGATGTCGGTGATGTCCGCGCCGCGGGCGCGCATGTCGGAGAAGATCGCGTGGCCCGGGGTATCGATGAAAGTGACAGGCTTGCCCTCGTGCTCGACCTTGTAGGCAGCGACGTGCTGGGTGATGCCGCCGGCTTCGCCCTTGGTGATCGCGGAATTGCGGATGTAGTCGAGCAGGGAAGTCTTCCCGTGGTCAACGTGGCCCATGATCGTGATGATCGGCGGGCGGAGTTGGAGCTGGTCTTCCGGTTCGTGCTGCGGGGCTGCCGGTTCGACGACGACTTCCTCGACCTTGTGGACGCCACCGCCCTTTTCACGCTTCTCGCGCTCGAAAATGAAGCCGTGGAGTTCGCAAACCTTGACGGCCACCTCGGGCTCGATCGCCTGATGCGGCGCGACGAAAACCTGGAGCTTGATCAGATCGGCGAGCAACACGAAGGGCTTGAGGCCCATGCGCGTGGCCAGTTCGCTGACGATGATCGGCGGCTTGATGCTGATGACATTGCCGTTGTCTCCCGACTCCTCCGCGGGCGCTTCTTCCACGACCGGGGAAATGGAGGCCGCCGGGGGCGGGGGAGGGGCGGGCGCCACCGGAGCCGGGGCGGGCTTCTCCTCTTCCAGCAGCTTGGAAATCGTCGGCAACACGGCCTTGCCCGACTGCTCGGTCTTGCGAACGCCGGAACGCTTCTTCTTTCCACCTTCGTCAAAGAGATCGAGGGCGGCGGCCTTGGCCTTTTCAAGGGCGCTCGGTGGCGGCGGCGTATCAGCTGCTGCTTGAGCGGCTCGCTGGCGCTCACGGCGCGTCGTTGCCTTCGGTTCCTCGATCAGGTCGAGAACCTTCTTTTTCGGAGGCGTGCTATCCTTGTCTTTAGGGACCATCAGGCGGGTGTGTCGTCGTTTCGGAGCTACCGGCTCCGGGAAAAATCAATCGAATCGATCGGTTCAGGCAGAAGCCGAGTGCTGCTTGGCGCGGTCCAGGATGTCCTGGGCGCGCTCTTCGGTAATCTCAAGGTTGGCGGCAATGTAGTCCACCGGCATTTCCGCGACAATTTCGGCGGACATGCCACCGGCGCGGAACAGCTTGTCGGCCAGATCGTCGTCGAGACCGAGCTGCTCGGCCATCGAGTGGGCGGCGCCGGCGATTTTCTTCTCGAACTGCTCCAGCTTGCTCTCGTCCTTGCGGACCTGCACGTCCCAGCCCATCAGGCGGGAGGAAAGGCGGGCGTTCTGGCCGCGGCGGCCGATGGCCTTGCTGAGGTCTTCCTCATCGACGGTCACGTGAACCACGCGGTTTTCCTTGTCGACGGTGATGGTGCGCAGCACGGCCGGCTTGAGGGCTTCGCGGACGAATTCCTCCGGGTCATCGCTCCAGCGGATGATATCGACCTTCTCGTTGTTGAGCTCGCGGACGATGTTCTTCACGCGCGCGCCGCGCAGGCCGACGCAGGCGCCCACCGGGTCCACCTTGTCGTCGGTGCTGAAGACGGCGACCTTGGTGCGGTAGCCGGCTTCACGGGCGATGCCGCGGATTTCCACGGTGCGGTCGGAGATTTCGTTCACCTCCGCTTCGAAGAGGCGGCGGACGAAATTCGGGTGGCTGCGGGAAAGGATGATCTCGGGGCCGCGGCCTTCGTTCTCGACGGCCACGACATAGGCGCGGATGCGGTCGCCGATGTTGTATTCCTCGGTCTGCACGCGCTCGCGGGACGGCATGACGCCCTCGAACTTGCCGAGATCGATCAGCACGTCGCTGCGGTCGAAGCGGCGGACGGTGCCGGAGACGATGTCGCCCGCGCGGTCCTTGAACTCCTCGTAAATCATCTCCTTCTCCGCCTGGCGGAGGCGCTGCATCATCGTCTGCTTCGCGGTCTGCACGGCGATGCGGCCGAAGTCCTTCGGCGTGACGTTGAACTCGAGCTGGTCGCCCGGCTGCGCGTCCGGCTTCTTCTTGAGCGCGGTGGCAAGCGGGACTTCGTTGAACTTGTCCTTGTAGTCCTCGTCCGCGACGGTGGTCAGCACGGCGAAGATGCGGGTCTCGCCCTTCTTGGTGTTCACGTCGGCGCGCAAGGTCTCGATGGCGTCGGCCCCGGGGACCATCTTGCGGTAGGCGGAAATGAAAGCGTACTCGAGCGCGGCGACGACCTTGTCACGGTCGATGCCTTTTTCTTTCTCGTAGTAGTCGATGAGAGCGACGATGTCGTTGGTCATGGCGGGCAGTGCGGCGCGGGTGCGCTCCGTATGTCCTAGAGACGCGAAAGAGCGGGTGTTTCGACCCGCTCCGTCGTGTCGGAAGATTGATCGGCGGGGGGATACGGCGGAACGCCTTGACTTGCAAGCCGAATCTCCCGGTTGGCTCAGGCGGGGAGGGGCCGCCATCGCAAGCCCCTGAATTCACCGGTGGTCTGCCAAGTGGCGAGTCCGAAAGGGGCGCACGCATCAATCGGTCCGGGGCGCAGCGAGAGTACCCGGCCCGCGGTGGGAAAGTCGATCGCCCGCTCGCCGTCGATCCACGCTTCGATGCGCTCGCCGGAGCATTTCAGCCGCAGCCGGTACCAGCGCTGCCTCTCGAAAGCGCGGTGAAGCGTCGTCTCATTTTCGGAGGCGTCCTTCCCGTCGATCGAGGACAGCCCGACGAGGCTGCCGCCCCAACCGCCGACAACCCAAGTCACGCACTCGCCGCTGGCCCGGGCGGGAAAGGTGAGGCCGCAAAAGAAGTCGGTGCCGTCGATCCGGCGGGCGTCGAGTTCCATTTCAAACGGCGGCTTGACCGGTGGTCCCGTCCATTTCGCCGCGCTCAGGCTTTCGCCCCACTGGAGCCGAAGCACGCCGGGCGAGGGAAACGACAGCTCGCCGCCCATCGTGTGCTGCCAATGGTCGGTGAGTGGCTGCCATGGTGTCCCGGCGACGGTTGGTTCCTCCCTCCGGCAAGCCGCAGGGAGGGTGGCGAGGGTGAGCTGGAGCCAGCCGCGGCGGTTCATGGCGGAACTACGCCACGAACCGCGAGGATTTACAGGTTCCCATTCAGACGGACGAACAACCTGCCCGGGGTTCGTGGGATTTTCACCGTCACCCGGTCCACGCCGGGGCCGAAGCCGTCGTCCGTGACAGTGATCTGGACGCCGTTGACGCCATTCGCGGCCGGGGTCCAGCTTCCGAGGTTTCCATATTCCGCGAATGGCCCAGCGGCCGCGGACACGTCGGCGCGGCGGAACTCGAAGGTCGCCCACGCCGGGTCCATGGTAAGCTGCGGCAACACCGCGACCGAGGCGGCGCCACTACCGGACGGCTTGCCGCCGAGCACGAATTCGAGGCTGTTCGGAATCCCGTCCTTGTCGGGGTCGGCGGTGGCGAGACGGTCGCCGCCTTCCAGCCCCATGTAATCCAGCCAGAAGGTGTAGCCCGGATCGCCGGGCGGCGGCGCGATCGGATTGCCCGGCTGAATTTCCGCGGGCATCAGGCCGGGATACTCCAGGAACTCCTTCCGGATGATCTGGCGGCTGAAGCCCGGCACCTGCCACGCCACTGACACGTAGTCGTCGCCGCTGCCTTCCTTCTGTAGTGCCTCGATGTAGCAGCGTTGACCGGCCGCGAGCGGAATCACCGCCGAGGTCTGGTTCGCGTTGTTGGTCCAGTTTTGATACCCGGTCGCTCCGGTCGTGAAAGCGATGCGGGTCTTGTTCGCCGGATTGCCATCGGTCGAAAGCAAGAGGTCGCCCCCATCGTCCGAGGCGATCCAGAACGTGTAGTCGCCGGAGCGCGGTGCGATCAGGTAGCCGCTGACCTTTTGGCCGTAGTTGTCGCTCCAGTTCACCGGCGCGTCGAAGCTGTCGAGCGTAAGTGTCTCGTTGGGCGAGTTCGGGTAGTTCGGCTTGTTGGTCAGATCGGTCACATTGTTGCCGCCGATGCCGGTCCAGATCTCGCGCTTGAGTGCGACGCTCACCGGCGGCGTGCCGGGGTATTGCAAGAAACGTCCATCGAGAATCTGTCGCGCGAACGATGGCCCTTGCCACGCCACCGAGAGGTGGTCGCCGCTGCCGCCATCCTTCTGCAGCGCCTCGATGTAGTAAGTGGTGCCGGCGACCAGCGGCAGGCTGCCGGATTCCTGCGTGGCATACTTCGTCCACTGGCGGAAATCGGTGAAGGCCGTGGTGTGGGCGATCCGCACCTTGTTCGCGGGATTGGCGTCGGTGGAAAGCCACAGCTCGCTGGCGTCATCGGAGCTGATCCAGAACTTGAAGTTCCCCGACTCCGGAGCCACCAGCTTCGCGGTGACCCGCTGGCCGTAGTTGTCGCCATGGTCGGGCGCGGTTTCAAAGGTCGTGAGCTGGCCGCGTGCGGTGGGGGTGCCGGCGATGAAGGCGGCATTGCTTGTCAGGTTGGAAATCTGCTCGCCGGCGATGCCCGACCACACCTCGCGGCGGATCGAGGACGTGCCGGGAATGACCAGCGGGTGCTCCAGGAACTGATTCGGAATCACGCGCCGCGCGAAGCCCGGTCCTTGCCACGCCACCGCCAGATGATCGCCGCCGATGCCTTCCTTGTGCAGCACTTCGAGGTAGTAGCGGCGGCCGGCTTCCAGCGCGACCGGCACCGATTTCTGCCCGGCCTGCGCGTCCCAATTCTGCGGCGACACCACATTGTCCACCGCTGCGATCTTGATCCGGTTGGCGGGGTTGCCGTCGGTGGAAAGCCACAACTCGCTGGAATTGTCGGAGGCGATCCAGAAGGTATAGCGCCCGTGATCCGGCGCCACGAGATAGCCGCTCAGCCGCTGGCCAAAGGTATCCGCCACGTCCGTCCCGGTCACCAAGCCGGTGCCGGCGGCCAGCGTGGTGATGGTCGATGGCGTCGCCGGGAAAGCGGCATTGCCGGTGAAGTCGGTCACGTTGTCGCCCGCGATGCCATTCCACACTTCGCGCTTCAGCAACGAGCGGTCCGCGGGAGCAGTCGGGTGCTCGAGGTAATCGTTTCCGATGACCTGTCGTGTGAAGCCCGGGCCTTCCCAAGCGACCGCCACATGATCGCCGCCGATGCCGTCGCGGTGACGCACCTCGATGTAGTAGCGCTTGCCCGCGACGAGGGTGCGGGCGGTCGATTTCTGCGAGGCGCCGACATCCCATGCCTCCGGGGCCACGAAGCCCGTGACCGAGGCGATCTGCGCCGCATTCGCCGGATTCTCATCGGTGGAAAGCCTGAGCTGTCCATCGTCATCGCAGGCGAGCCAGAAGGTATAGCTGCCCGTCACGGGGGGGACGAGGTAGCCGGAGATGCGGTCGCTATACGCATCCGCGGTGTCGGCCCACGACTTGAAGGTGAAGAGCGCGCTTTCCGAACTCGGCGCGGTGGCCGGTGGCGTGGTCGTGGCATTGCCGAGCCAAACCTCGCGCTTCAAGGCCGGTCGATAGCTGTCGGGATACTCGAGGTTGTTGCCATCGATTCGCACGCGGGAAAAGCCGGGGCCTTGCCAGGCGACCGCGAGGTGATCGCCGCCACCGCCTTCCTTCTGCAAGGCCTCCACGTAGTAACGCTGCCCGGCGACCAGCGGAATCACGACCGACTGCTGGCTCGCCTGCTGGGTCCATGCCTGGTTCCCCACGGATCCGGTCACGCTGGCGATGGTCTTCTTGTTAGACGGGTTCGCGTCGGTGGAAAGCCGCAGCTCGCCGCCATCGTCGGAAGCGATCCAGAAGGTGTAGTTGCCCGTTGCCGGCGGGATCAGGTAGCCGCTCAGGCGCTGTCCGTAATTGTCACCCCAGCCCGACGGCGCTTCGAAGTGCTGCACGTAGCCGCTTTGGTCCGGCGATTGCGGGAAATAGAGCGAGCCGGTGAGTTCATTGAGTCCCTGTCCGCCCGCGAGACCGGTCCAGACTTCACGCTTCAGGCCCGCTTTCACCACATTCACCGTGATCGATGCCGTGTCGGAAAGGGGAGTCGGCCCGTTGTCGGTGGCAGTGACTGTTAGAACACGCGTGCCCGCCGGCAAGCGCGAGCCGGTGGCGTGGATCGTTCCTGTGGCGGGATCGATCGTGAACGCGCCGTCCGCATTTCCGCCGGTGATTGAATAAGTCACCGTGGTGCCCGGATCCGCCCAATCCTTCGCTTCCAGCGTGGTCACCAGGCCATCGCGGTCGAAGACGGTCACGGTCTTGTTGTCGAGCACCGGCGCGGCGTGATTGTAGAGCTGCTGGGTCACGTGCGGCGCACCGAGGATCACCTGATCGAAGTCCGGGCCGTCCCACGACACCGCGAGATTGTCCGAGACCACGCCTTCCTTGTGGAGCGCCTCGATGTAGTAGAACTTGCCGCCCTCCAGCGAGATCGCCGCGGACTTCTGCGTCGCATACTTGCCCCACTCGCGCGAGCCGGTGGCTCCGGTGTGCCAGGCGATCCGCACCTTGTTCGCCGGATTGCTGTCGGTCGAGAGCCACAGCTCGCCGTAGTCGTCCGACGAGATCCAGAAAGTATAGCTGCCGGTGTCGGGTGCCCGCAGGTAGCCGCTGAGGCGCTGGCCGTAGTTGTCGCCGACGTTCGACGGCGTCTCGAAGAACGCCTGATACGTGACCGAGGTCGGGTTGTTAGGGAAGTTGGCGTTCGAGGTGAGATTGGTGATCTGGTTGCCGCTGATGCCGGACCAGTATTCGCGCTTCACCGCTCGCGGCTCGACTTCCACCGCGATCTGCGCGGTGCGCTGCAAGCCGCCGGAATCGGTCACCCGGACATCTAACAGATACTTCGGCAGCGTCGCAAATGAGAGCGCGCCATTCACCGTCAGCGCGCCGGTGCTGGCATTCAGAGCGAAGGCGGTGCCGGTGTTGCCGGCGGTGATCGTGTAGGCGGAGACGACCGAGCCCGGTTCGAAATCGCCGGCCGCCAAAGTGCCCACCGCCGCGCCCACGTTGCTGTCCTCGCGCACCCGGAAGGTCATGTTCGCCAGCCACGGCGCACGGTTCGGCATCGTGCCCGGATACTCCAGATACTCCATGCCGATGAGTTGTCGCGAAAGCGTTGGAGTCTGCCACGCCACCGCCGCATGGTCGCCACCCGCATTCTCCCGGTGCAGGTACTCGATGTAGTAACGCTGCCCCGCCACCAACGCGATATTGGCGGACTGCTGCGAGGCTTGATTGCCCCAATCCACATTGGTGTTCGAGTTGTTGTAGGCGACCTTCACCTTGTTCGCCGGATTGCTGTCGGTGGAAAGCCACAGCTCGCTGATGTCGTCCGCGGCGGTCCAGAAGACATGATTGCCGGTCTCGGCGGGAACGAGGTAGCCGCTGAATTTCTGGCCGTAGTTGTCCGCGGGGTAGGCGCCTTGGAATGTGCCGGCATGGCGCGTGACGTTCGGGTTGTTAGGATAATTCGCGTTCGACGTCAGCCCTGCGAGCGAGTTGCTGCTCAAGCCCGTCCAGATTTCCTGCTTCAGGCCGCGCAAGGGCGCGACGCGGACGATCACCGGAGTGGACTGCGGCAAACCGCCGGACGTGTAACCCACCGTCAGGTTGAACGCCGACGTGCCCGTTAGAGCGGCCGCATTGGCCACGCTCAGCACGCCGCTGCCACTCTGGATCGCGAACGCCGTGCCGGTGTTTCCCGCGGTGATCGAGTAGGCCGATCCACCCGGCGCCACCGTCCCGAGCACCGCGCCATTGAGCGCATTCACTGGCACGCTGAAACGCCAGCCGGGCGAGGGGACGGTGCCGCTGATCGTGTAATCGCCGATCGAGCCGTAGTCGTCATAGCCGTTGGTTGCCCACGTGCCATTGCCCACGCCGTCGATCGTCACCATGTAGGTGCCGGCGGTCACGACGGTGGAAAGCGTGGCGCTCAATTGGTTCGCCGGGCTTGCCGTGGTCACCAGCGCGCCGCCGGAGTCGTAGAGCTTCGCCTCGATGTCGATGTTCGGACTGTTGACCGCGCCATTGAACTGGAGGTTCAGGCTCCCTCCGCCGGTCGCGAAGGTGAAGGCATCCACGTCATCCGGGCTGGCAATCACGCCACCGTTGGAAACCGCTCCGCCCGCGGCGATGGTCAGCGGCGTCGCCTGCACCGAATCAGGCGCGTGATCGTCCACCCGGCGCGCGGCGGAGGAGCCGATTTGGATCAAGTCGTCCTGATGCTGATTGGCATTCACGTAATCGCCCTTACTCCACTGGCAGATGTTCTGGCTGTAAGGCGCGCCCATGATCGGGCCCCAGCTCATCGCGCCGCTGCCATGGCCGCCGTAGTAGCCCTGGGTCGTCGTGTCGTCGTGATGCAGGCCGAAGGTGTGGCCGACCTCGTGCGAGATCACCACCGCACCGGCGTTGCCGCGATAGAAGTTCCAGCACACCGGCTCGCCGGATTCGCGGAAGGTATTGTTGAACGCGACGCCACCCGCGGAGGCGAAATTGTTCGTGGTGGTGATGCAGCGGATTCGCAGCCCCTGCGGCGCGCGCAAATAGGCCTGCAAGTCGGTGGTCACGTTCACCTCGAAGGGCGCGAAGTCTTCCGACACGCGCCGCCACATATCGGTCACTTCACTCGCTGGCAGGTTGTAGGCCGGCGCGATGATCCGCCGTCCGCCTTCCCACGAGTGGCCTTCGATCACCTCGCCGTCGAAATCGAGGTAAACCGTCGCCTCCGCCCGCGGCAGGCTGCTCAGGATCGGGATGGCCTCGTAGATGATCCCCACCGAGCGACCGCCGTTGTAAATCGCCGCCTTTTCCGGATCCGGTGCCTCGACCTTCGCCAGCGGTTTCCAATTCGGCTCCGGTTCGCAAATCACCTCGCCAATCGGCCGCCGCGCCACCTGCAATCCGCCCTCCGGCCCGCTGGAATAGACGTAGGCGATGCCATCCTTCTTCTGTAGGATGAAGCCGCGGTAGCCCCACGGTTCGCCGCCGATTTCGAAGGTGCCGCTGCCGTCTTCCACGTCACCCCCCGCAGCGCGGGCGCCATTTTCGTAGCGGTTCACATAATTCAGCCGCCCCGCGATTTCGCCGCCGCCGGGGAGGGGCAGGCGGATCACCGAGCCCTTTTCCAAGGCGCCGATGTCGGTGAAAGGTCCCACTTTTTTCACCGCCACCGGCTGCGGCCGGGTGACCGGCAGGGCGGGCTCTGGCTTCCTTGCCGTAGTCTCCGCGGGCGCGGCCATCGGCGCGATGACTTCCGCTTTTTCCTTTAGCCACCCGAGCGCGAGCAAACCGGCTCCGGACGTCAGGGACGCGAGCAAGACCTTCGTCGAATTCTTCATTGGGTTTTGGGACGGCCCGCTTTCCGTCCGGGGGGAGCGGGAGTCGGGGCTTAGGGTAACGTCAATTGTTCCCCTGCGGCTTAGTCGTCATTTTCCACCGTTAGAAAGCGGCGCTGGAGGTCTATGGGGGGCGTTTCCTCTCACTTTCTTGGATTCAGTCCATTCTGTCCGACAGCCGCCAAGAATGCATCCTG
Organism: uncultured Verrucomicrobiaceae bacterium; assembly: GCA_966696705.1. Classification (GTDB taxonomy): domain Bacteria; phylum Verrucomicrobiota; class Verrucomicrobiia; order Verrucomicrobiales; family Akkermansiaceae; genus Haloferula. Next base: position 22,786 of record CBKZPU010000034.1, read on the forward strand.
CGAAAATTCTTGGGAAATCAGGTGCCGGGTCTTCACGCTCCGCCCATGCTCCAAGCCCTCTTCCTCGATGCCGCAGGCACCCTCATCGAGCCGGCCGAACCGGTCGCCGACGTCTATGCCCGCGCCGCCGCAGCATTCGGCCAACCCGTGGAAGCGGCGGTCGTGAGACGATGGTTTGGCGTGGCCTTCAGCGGCATCGCCGATCCGCAATACGGCTCCCATCCGGATGGCGACGCCGCCGAGCGCGAGTGGTGGCGGCAAGTCGTGGGCACGGTCTTTGAAAAGTCGCTCGGAGCATCCGCGCCGGACGGCTTCCCGTCGCCCTGCTTCGAAGCGCTCTTCGAGCACTACGCCGAGCCCGCCGCGTGGCGGGTGTTTCCGGAAGTTCCCGGTGTTCTCGCCGAGGCCCGCGCCGCCGGTTTGCGCCTGGCCGTGGTGTCAAATTTCGACCTCCGCCTTCATGGCATCCTCGCCGGCCACGGGCTGCACTTCGACGAGGTGATCACCTCCGCCGATGCCCGCGCCCGCAAGCCGGATGCGGCGATCTTCCGCATGGCCCTCGACCGCCTCGGCCTTCAATCCCGCGAGGTTCTCCATGCTGGCGATTCCCCGGTCGCGGACATCGACGGTGCCGCCGCCGCGGGGATCGACGCCTGTCTCATCTGCCGTCCTGCGAGCGACCTCCGCGCATTCCTCGCCGAAGCCCTGGCGCGGCGCGGAAAATGATCTTGCCAAACCCCGACCCCGCCTCTACCCATCCGCGCCCCGGCGGCCAACACGGTCGCCGGATCCGGAACGGAAACGCGAGGATAGCTCAGTCGGTAGAGCAGTTGGCTTTTAACCAATTGGTCCTGGGTTCGAGTCCCAGTCCTCGTACTCTCCATTTCAATGTCTTGCGGGAATCCGGTTTCGCCGGTGTGCCCGAATGTTGCCGGATTGAGCCGAAGCCCCCTGGATGAGGGCTGTGACGCAGTACGTCATTTCTGAGTGTCGTTGGGCCTCCTTTGAGAAGCGGCGTTTCCCCCACCAGTCGAAGCATGAAGCGGGTGCGCTTTCCGCACCTTTGCGATGTCAGCCGAGTTGGCTCCGTCGAGGCCGACCACGAAACGGCGACCGGAGCCGGCCGTCGTTTCCTCCGGCTCGCGATGCGAAAGCAAGCTGTCGGTTTCCCGACTGGATCACGCGCCGATTTCTTGGGTTCTTGGGTGGCTCATGAGATCCGCGTCGCTTTTCCCGTTGTCTCTCGTCTTGGTCGCCGGGGCGGCGCCCGAGACCTATCCCTGCCAAGGCGGTCTGGTGCGGTCGCTGGTGGCGCGGGAGCCGATGTTCCTCAATCCCGTCGCCGTGGCGGTAGATGGCGACGGCACGATCTACGTCACGGAAACCACGCGGCGGAAGCGGGCGGACCTCGACATCCGCGAAGTCATGACGTGGGTCACCGAGGACCTTTCCCATGTCTCCGTCCGTCAACGCCAGGATTTCCTCCGGCAACACGTCACGTCGGAGAACTTCAAGAACCACGGCTCGATCGCGGACCACGACGGGAACGGCAGCATCGACTGGCGGGACCTCGCCGTGCACAGCGAAAAGATCCACCGGCTCGTGGATACGGATGGCGATGGCGTGGCGGACATGCACACGCTGTTCGCCGAAGGGTTTGACACGGAGGTCACCGGCATCGCCGCCGGCGTGCTTGCCCGCCGCGGCGAGGTGTTCGCCACCATCGCGCCGGATGTCTGGAAGCTGCGTGACACGGATGGCGACGGGAAGGCGGACGAGCGGCGGCCGATCGCGTCCGGCTTCGGCATCCACATCAGCTATGCGGGGCACGACATGCACGGGCTCACCTTTGGTCCGGACGGGAAGCTTTACTGGACCATCGGGGACAAGGGCCTGAACGTTTCCGGGGAAGGGCGGCGCTGGATCTATCCGCATGAGGGCGCGGTATTGCGCTGCAACCGCGACGGCAGCAGCTTCGAGGTCTTCGCCCGCGGCTTGCGCAACGTGCAGCAGGTCGCCTTCGACGATCACGGCAACCTTTTCGGCATCGACAACGACTCCGACCAAAAGGACGAGAAGGAGCGCCTGCTCTACATCCCGGAAGGGTCCGACCACGGCTGGCGCTGCTACTATCAATATCGTGGCGGGAAGTACAACCCGTGGATGGCGGAGCGCATCGCCTTTCCTGCTGGAGCCGACAGGCCGGCGTCGGTGGTGCCTCCGCTGGCGCTGTCGGTCGATGGCCCCAGCGGCTTCGCCTACAATCCCGGCACCGCGCTGAATGAGCGCTACCGGGGCCACTTCTTCGTGACCCAGTTCCCGGCGGGAAAGATCGATGCCTTCCAGCTCGAGCCCGACGGCGCTTCCTTCAAGATGACTGGCAATCACCTCATGGCCGGCGGCACGGCCTTCACCGGTTGCAATTTCGGCCCGGACGGCGCGCTTTACGTCGCCGACTGGCAGGGGGGCTATCCGCTCAAGGAAAAGGGCGCCCTGTGGAAGATCGACGATCCGGCGGCGGCGGGGAGCGACCTTCGCAGGGAGGTCGCGGCGATGCTGCGGGAAGGGACCGCGGGAGCCACCGATGCCGCCTTGGCGGGCCGTCTCGGACATGCCGACCAAAGGGTCCGCCTGGAAGCCCAATGGGAACTGGCCGGCAGAGGCAAATGGGACGATCTGAAGCGGATTGCGGCTTCACCCGCGGCACCGCGGATCGCCCGCATCCACGCCCTGTGGGGGCTTTCCCAAGGCAAGCGGTTCGATGCCGAGCTCTTCCGGATGCTGGAGAAGGATGGCGATGCTGAACTGCGGGCTCAAGCCGCCCGATGGTATGGCGAGGTGCCGGCAGCGGATGCGGATCGTCCTTCGCTGGCCGCGCTGATCGCGGACCCTTCGCCGCGGGTGCGCTATCATGCGGCCATGTCGGCGGGTAAGGCGGCCGACAAGGACCGTGTCGGCGACGTGATCGCGATGATTGCCGGAAACGCGGGGAAGGATGCCTTCCTGCGTCACGCCGGCGCCTTCGCGCTGGAGCGTCTGTTAGACGGGAACTCGTTGCCGCGCGTGGCGGCGCACCCGGAGTCGTCGGTGCGGCTCGCTTCGGTGGTCGCGCTGCGGAACATCGTCGCCACCTCCCGGCAAGTGGTGGCCGATGCACCCGATACCGCGTCGGAAGAGCGGATCGCGGCGATGTCATCCACGTGGTCTGCCTTTCTCGACGACGACGATCCAGCGGTGGTGGCGGAGGCGGCAAGGGCGCTGCATGAACTCCGGGCCTGGGGGTACGCCGAGAGCAACCTCGCCCTACTGCTCGCGAAAAAGCCGGACGCCCGCGAGTCGGCCCTGCGTCGCTCGATCGCGGCGAACCGTCGTTCGGGCAGCGGGGAATCGATGCTCCGGCTCGCCGCGTTTGCCGCGGACCGCGCTCGCCTGGAAGCCTTGCGTCTCGCAGCATTGGAAGCCTTGGCCAGCGTGAAAGGCGGCGACCCGCTCGATCCGGTGGACGGTCACCACGCGCCGCTCGAGCCGGTGGCGATCTCGCCCGAGCTGGCCGGCCGGCTTGCCGCGATGTTGGCCCCGCTTTCCCGGGAGCGGGCCTTCGCCCGTTCGCTTCCGGCGGTGCTCGCCGCCATCGGCGCGAAACGGGATGCCGCCTCGCTGAAAAGCCAGGCGCTCGATCCGGCCGTGCCGGCAGACCTGCGCGCCGGCGCGTTGCACGGGCTCCGCGCCACCGGTGCCGGTTGGACCGAGGTGGCGCTCGAACTCATCGGGCAGGACGAGGCCAAGTTGAGGCAGGAGGCCGCCGCCCTGTTGGCCGACGAGAAACCGGATGCCGTCCTCGACTACCTGCGGGACACCGGCCTCAAGTCGCGCGACACTGGCGAACGTCAGATGGCGTTCCGCTTGCTCGCCAAGCTGGGATCGCCCGCCGCGAAACGACTGCTGGAGCCCTACCTTTCGCCTCCTGGCGATGCGTCTTGCCTGTTGGAAATCCTCGATGCGGCCCGTGCCCTCGCTCCCGAACAAGCGGTCGGATTGGAAGCCGGTCTCGCGGCGAAGGATCCGCTTGGCAAATGGTCGTGGGCGCTTGCTGGTGGCGATGCCGCCGCGGGGAAAAAGGTTTTCGAGGAGAACCTCGCGGCCAACTGCACCGCCTGTCACCGTGTCGGCAAGGAGGGCTCGAATGTCGGACCACCCCTCGCCGGGATCGGGGCGAAAGGCCGGCGGCATCTGCTCGAAGCGTTGGTCGCCCCGCAGGCCGTCGTCGCTTCCGGCTACGGGCTGATGACGGTGACCCGCAAGGACGGCAGTTCGGCGGCAGGGGCCTTTGTCGCGGAGGAAAACTCGACGCTGGTCCTGTCGCAGCCCGACGGGTCCGCGCTGCGGATCCGGCTCGATGACATCGCCGCGCGCACGCCGCCCGTCAGCAGCATGCCGCCGATGGATGCGATCCTGTCGCCTTCCGAATTGCGCGACTTGGTCGCGTACCTTTCCTCGCTCGAATGAAGCGGCCGGTCCCGCTTCATGGCGCGGGCTCCAGTCATGACCAAGGTGTCGGGCGAGACGAACTTCGTGCGGGCGCGTTCGACGCGTCCGAGGCCGAGGTCGAAGGTGATGGTGCCCTTGTCGGCGAGTAGGTGGTGGACGATCACGTCGTCCACGGCACTGGCGAATGCCTGGCGATGAAAGGTGGCGCCGCCGGAGCGAAGGTCACGCTCGCGATCGCCTGCGCGAGGTCGAGCTCGCGTCGATAGGCGGAGAAGCTTTCATGCATCGCCAAAGCAAGGCCGTGGCGAGTGGCGAAGGAACGACTCAATTACCAGTGTAGGCATCGCGCCGATTGCCCGGACGGAAGAATTCGTCAGTCTGTCAATGCCTGCCTGCCGGACTGGATTGGTTTTCACCGGCGGGGCGGGGGATGATGGCCGCCGGCCATCCTCCGCAAACCCAAGACCAAACAACCCAAGATGAAGAGAAGCCTGATGGCGTCCCTGCGGACGCTCCTTGTGGCAGCGTGCCCGCTTGCAGGCGCGCCATCCGCCAATTCGTGTAACTCTCCATCTCAAAACCCAAAAGTAATGTTCAAAAAACTCTCCTCCATTGGAGCGATCGCGGCCTGCTTGTCATTCATGGCATGCGGGCCGGCCGCCGCCCAATTCGTCCATCCGGGTTGCCTTTCCACCCAAGCGGACCTGGACCGCATGAAGGCCAAGGTGGACACGGGCCAGCAGCCTTGGACTGCGGGCTACCAGCGCCTGCTCGAAGCGCCCTACTGCAACCTCAACTATGATGCCGATCCCCGGCCGATCGTTTACGTCGATTCAAGCGAGGGGCAGAACAACTACATCGTCTTGGCCCGGGATGCGGCCGCGGCCTATCAGCTCGCGCTGCGTTACCATGTGTCGGGTGATGCGGCGTATGCGGCCAAGGCCGTCAGCATCCTGATGGAGTGGGCGAACACGCACACGAGCTGGAGCGGCAACACGAACGTCAGCCTGCGGGCGGGCCTCTACGGCTACCAGTTCGCCTGCGCGGGTGAATTGGTGCGCAACTACAGCGGTTGGGCGCCGGCGGATTTCACCACGTTCAAGAACTACGTGCGCGACCAGTTCTACAAGATCGTTTCGCCCAACGCCGTGGACCGGGGCTTTCTCTTCCACCACCACGGCACCTGCTGGAGCCATTACTGGGCGAACTGGGAGATGGCGGCCATGGCGACAGTGATCGCCACCGGCGTGCTGTGCGACGACCCGGTCATTTTCCAGGAGGCGATCGATTACTTCCATGACGGCGTCGGCGTGGGGCGGATCAGCGAATTGCTCCACTACGTCCATCCCAACGGCTTGGGTCAGTCGCAAGAGTTCGGGCGCGACCAAGGCCACGCCACGATGCTCGTGCCGCTGCTGGGCTCGTTTTGCGAAATCGCCTGGAACCAGGGCATCGATCTCTACGGCGAGTTGGACAACGCGCTCCTGTCCATGTCCGAGAATCTGGGCAAATTCAACCTGTGGTATGACGTCCCCTACGTCACCTACATCAATTGCGAGTATGTCGTCCAAACCAACATCGGCAGCGGGCAGAACATGCGGCCGGGATGGGACCTGATTTACAACCACTACGTCAACCGCAGGGGCATGTCCGCGCCCTACTCGAAGGAGGCGGCCGGAGTGATGCGGCCGGATGGCGGAGGCGGCCAATACGGCACGAACAGCGGCGGATTCGACCAGTTGGGTTTCACCACGCTGACGCACTCGCTGGACCCGATCGCGTCGGGCGTGGTGCCCAGCCAGTTGCGGCCTGTCGTCAAAGGCGGCAAGGTCACGCTGTCCTGGCGGGGTTCGGCCAACTCGAAGAGCTACAATGTGAAGCGCGCGACCACCAGCGGCGGACCGTATGTCAACCTCGCCACGGTGGGTGCCAAGAACACCTATTTCATGGATGCGGGAATCACGCCGGGCACGACCTATTATTACGTCGTTTCCGCCAACAACCCCGGCAGGGAGAGCGCCAACAGCACCGAAGTCTCCGTCGAACACGACGGGCAGCTCCACGGCACGGTCATCGGCACGGATGGCTCCTGGGCCAATGCCGGCGCAGGGAAGGGGAATGCCTTCGACGGCTCGTTGCGGAACTCTTTCGACGCCCCGACCGCCTCCGCCTGGGTCGGACTGGACCTTGGCGAAGGCGTCAGCGCCGTCATCACCGGGGTCAAATTCTGCCCGAACGGCAGCCAGGCCTGGCGCTTGGTCAACGGCAAGTTCCAGGGTTCGAACACAGCGGACTTCAGCAGTGGCGTGGTCGATCTGTTCACCATCACCAGCGAACCTGCCATCGGCGTGCTCACCACCCAGAGCATCAGCAACCCGAATTCATTCCGCTACGTGCGCTACCTCGGGAACCCCAGCGCCTACTGCAACATGGCCGAAATGCAATTGATCGGCAACGTCACCGGGATGACTCCGCCAGCCGCGGCTCCGACGGGACTCGCGGCCTCTTCGTCAGGCGATGAGGCCACCCTGACTTGGAACTCCGTTGCCGGCGCGACCGACTTCGTGATCAAGCGCTCCCTCACCAGCGGCGGCCCCTACACCGTCGTGGATTACAGCGGCTTCTGGGACACGAACTACACCGACCGGAAACTGGCCCCCGGCACCTACTACTACGTGGTCAGCGCGCTCAACAGCGTTGGCGAAACCGTGAACTCCGCCGAGCAGAGCGTGCAGATCTCGCTCAACGTCGCTCCCGGCTACACCGTGTCGGCCCACGCGGGCGGCGGCAACGAGGGACCGGCAAAGGCCATGGACTGGAACGTGAACACCAAGTGGTTCAGCGGCGCCAACACCTCGTCTTCCGGCTGGCTTCAGGCCGATCTCGGCGCGGGCAACGGACAGATCGTCACGCGTTACGACCTCACCAGCGCCAACGACGTGCCCAACCGCGATCCGAAAGACTGGCAGTTGCTGGGTTCCAACGACGGCACCAACTGGACGACGCTGGACAGCCGCACGGGCGAAACTTTCGCCTCGCGGTTCCTGACCAAGCAATACACCTTCACGAACACCACCGCCTATCGCTACTACAAGCTGAACATCCTCTCGAACTTGAGCGGTAGCGCGGTTGATGGCATCCAGTTGGCCGAATGGGCGCTGATCTCGCAAGGAGTCGAGCTCCCGGCACCCGGTGGGCTGACCGCCACGGCGGTTTCCTCCAGCAGCATCAATCTTGTCTGGAACGCCGTTGACGGAGCCAGCAGCTACACCGTCAAGCGGTCCACCACCAGTGGCGGGCCCTACACCACCATGGCCTCCGGCATCACTGCCACCACTTGGCTCGACAGCGGCTTGTCCGCCGCAACGGCCTATTACTACGTGGTGAGCGCGGTAAACACCGGCGGCGAGAGCACCAACTCCGAACAGGCCTCCGCGAACACCGACATTCGCGTGAATCTTGCCTTCAATGAATCGGGCGGCACCAGCGCGGCAGATTCCTCCGGCCTCGGCTACAACGGCACCTTGGTCAACGGTCCGGTCTTCGCCACCGGCACCGTGGGCAACGCTGTCAATCTCGACGGCACCAACGACCACGTGACCCTGCCATCCGGCGTCGTCAGCGGGGTGACCGCCTTCACCGCCAGCGTGTGGGTGAAACCGGACACCGTCACCAACTGGGCGCGCGTGTTCGACTTCGGCACCGGCATCAACGTTTACATGTTCCTGGCACCGCAGAACGCCGTGACCGGCAAGGTTCGCTTCGCCATCACCACCACCGGCTGGCCGGGAGAACAGAAGATCGACGGTCAAAGCGCGCTTGCTGCCGGCATCTGGAGCCACGTCGTCGTCACTTGGAGCGGCAATACCGGGATCCTCTACGTCAACGGCGTGGAGGTGGGCCGCAACAGCGCGATGACGCTCAACCCGTCCTCGCTTGGCACCACCACCCTGAATTACCTGGGGCGCTCCCAGTTTGCCGATCCCTACTTCGATGGCCTGATCGATGACTTCCGGATTTACACCCGGGCCTTGAGCGCGACGGAAATCGCCAATCAAACCCTGGCGCAGATGCCGGATCCCTCCATCGTGACCGGATTGACGGCCACCGCGGGCAACACCCAGGTCTCGCTTGGGTGGACCGCGGTTTCCGGTGCCACCAGCTATGCGGTCAAACGCTCCACCGCCAGCGGTGGTCCCTACTCCACGGTGGCGGCAAACGTGACGTCCACGGCGTTCACGGACACTGGTCTGACCAACGGCATCACCTATCACTATGTGGTTTCCGCGAAAAACGTCGGCGGCGCAGGTGCGAACTCCTCCCAAGCCAGCGCGATGCCAGTCCCGCCCGCGCCCGCAGCTCCGACAGGGTTGGCCGCCACGGTGGACTCCGCCAGCCGGATCAACCTGGCGTGGAGTGCCTCCAGCGGTGCCACGGGCTACAACGTCAAGCGCGCCACGGTCAGCGGCGGTCCCTACACCACTGTCGCCAGCGCCATCACCCCGACGAGCTTCACCGACACCGGCTTGTCCGCCTCCACGACCTACTACTACGTGGTGAGCGCGGTAAACCTCGGCGGCGAAAGCGCGAACTCCTCGCAAGCCAGCGCGACCACTCAACCCGGGGCCGGCTCCCTGCCTTCCGGTTGGTCGGGTGGCGACATCGGCACGGTGGGCATCACCGGTAGCGCGGGCTACGCGGGCGGCACCTACACTGTCACCGGCTCCGGCGCGGACATCTGGGGCACGGCCGACGAGTTCCAGTTCGTTTCCCGCCAGATCATCGGAGACTGCGACATCATCGCCCGGGTGGCCTCCGTCGAGAACACCGACCCATGGGCCAAGGCCGGCGTCATGATCCGCGAAAGCCTCAACGCCAACTCCACCCACGCCTCCATGGTCGTCAGCTCGGCCAACGGGCTTGCCTTCCAACGGCGCACCAGCACCGGTGGCAGTTCCCTGAACACCTCCGTCGGAGCGATCACGGCCCCGCACTGGGTACGGCTCGTTCGCAGCGGAGATACGTTCACCGCCTACCGTTCCACCGACGGCGCGGCCTGGACCACTGTCGGCTCGCAAACCATCACGATGACCGCGGCCGTTTACGTTGGTCTGGCCGTGACCAGCCACACCAACACCGCGCTGGCGACCGCCACCTTTGACAACGTTTCCATCGCCACGCTTCCCAGCCCGTGGCTTAATGCTGACATCGGTGCCGTGGGTGCGGCCGGTGCGAGCTACTACTCCTCTGGTACCTTCACCATCGATGGCTCCGGAGCCGATATTTGGGATTCCGCCGACGAGTTCCACTATGCCTACCAGACCGCCACCGGTGACTGCGAGATCATCGCCCGCGTCACCGCCGTGGAAAACACCGACCCATGGGCCAAGGCCGGCGTGATGATCCGCGAAAGTTCCAACGCCAACTCCACCCACGCCATGATGGTCGTCACCCCGGCCAACGGTGTTTCCTTCCAACGCCGTGCGAGCACTGGAGGCACGTCCGCTCATACGACCATCACTGGCATCACGGCTCCCCACTGGGTGCGTCTCGTGCGCAGCGGCGACACATTCACCGCCTACCGCTCCACCGACGGCACGGCTTGGACCACCGTCGGTTCGCAAACCATCACGATGGCCTCCACCGTCTCCATCGGCATCGCGGTGTGCAGCCACAACGACGGCGCTCTCTGCACGGGCACGGTGGACAACGTCACGGTCACGCCGTGAGAACCGGAACCCGTCGATGAGAAAAAATTTGGCATTGGGCGCATGCGCGCTGGCCGCAGCCGGAGTGATCACCCTGCTGACAGGTCCGCCGCCACTGGGGGAAAGCCCAAACGAGCCAAAACCAACCGGGCGGGCCGTCCAATCCGGCCCGCCCGGAGCTCCCGCGCGGCAGCGGGGATCCTCGCCGCGCCGGCATCAGCGGGAGTCCGTCATCGCCGCCGCGAACGCCGCGTTGAGGCGGGAGCAACAGGATGGACGCGACACCCTCACCACGGTCCTCGCCAAGTGGGCCGGCTCGGACATCGATGAAGCCCTCGCTTGGGCAAATCAACTTCCCGAGGGGGAAGGCAAGCATCGGGCGAAACTCATCCTCGGCCACGAAGCTGCCCGCACCGATCCCGAGACCGCGCTCACCCTCGCCCGCGACCTTCCTCCATCCTCCGCCCGCGACGAATTGATCGCCCATGCCGTGGCGCAATGGGCCGCGAGCGCTCCCGAAGACGCCGCCGCCTGGGTGGAGCAGCAGGAAGCGGGACCATCCCGCGACACCTTGTTCGCCGCCCTCGCCACCGTCTGGGCCGACAGCGATCCATCGGCAGCCGCCCGCTATGCGCTCGATCACCTTCCGCCCGGCCGCTTGCAGGACAACGCCTTGGTCGGCATCGTGCAACGCTGGACCCAACAAGACCCGGTGGCCGTCGCCGCATGGGTGGAGCGGTTTCCCGAGGAACCTCTCAAGGCCGCAGCCATGGAGAACCTCGTCAAGCTCTGGGCCAAGCAGGATTCCCAAGCGATCGGTCCGTGGCTTGACACCCTTGCGGAAGGTCCGTCCCGCGACACCGCCCTCCGCGCGTACTCCGAACAACAGGCGCTGATCCGGAACACAATACCCTCGGACTGATCCGCACGGAAAAGATGGCCTCCGGAAACCATCGATGGAGACCCTCTCCAGTGTTTCTCCGTGACCTCCCGTCTTTTCTCTGTGGCTCTTTGGAGAATGGGCAGGAAGCCACCTGAAGGTCGTCTGCAAGTCTGGCGGAGAGCCTGAATTCTTTTGCTGAACAGGTTAGATGCGCATCGCATTGCGTGCCCGCTCACCGCAGGCCAAATTGTTCCTTCATCAACCCGTGCTTGAAGCCACAAGGGCTGGGCCCGCCGTTGATCCCGAAGACATCCTCCGGATCCCGTGAAAAAAGCCGTCCTGCTTGTTGCTGCATTATTCCACTCATGGACCTCGATCCAAGCTGAGGCGTTCACCCACCCATCGGCCCCGTTCACCCGCAAGGATCTGGAGGAGGTCAAAGCCAAGGTCCTGGCCGGCGAGCAGCCGTGGAAAGCCGGCTACGACGCGATGGCGGCCGACTGGACTTCCGCCATCAACTACGGTCC
>CBKZPU010000035.1:0-33759 GCA_966696705.1 uncultured Verrucomicrobiaceae bacterium
AGCAGATCCGCTGCCCTGGGGCAAGTCCGGCAGCTTGCTGCAGGATCATTCCACCGGCCATTCGCCGCGGTCCTCGAGGAGCTTGCGGAGGAAGATGCGGTCCAAGGCGTCTTTTGCTTGGTCTTCCAGAGGAGCTTCGGGAACGCGAACGTATCCGACGCCGAACCTCGGTGCGAGGAGGAATTCAGAGGCTCATTTCGTCGCGGATGCCGGGATCACCAGCGTGGGCACCACGGCCTTGCGCACCATGCCTTCCGCGACGCTGCCGAGCAGCAGGGCGGCGACGGCGCCATGGCCGTGCGAGCCGACGATCACCAGATTCGCGCCGACCTTTTGCACGTAGTCGAGGATGGCGTGCATCGGGCTCCCCTCGGCGAGGTGGACGGTGGCTCCCGGGACGTCGCCCGCCACCTGGTCCAGTGCTTCCTGCAGCCGCGCGGTGGCACGCTTGCGCGCTTCTTCCTGGAACAAGTGGATCGCGGGGAACTCGTCCGGTGTGAAGCCGTAGGCGGTGTAGCTCGGCTCCGGTTCCACGACGTGGAGCAGATGCAGCGACGAATTGAAGGCACGCGCGATCTGCACGGCGGTCTCCAGCACGCCGGGGGTGGCATTCGAGAAATCGACGGCGGCAACGATGGTTTTCATGGCAACTCACTCGTTAGCATGGGAATCGCGGGAATGCCAAGAAAGCGATGGTTCACGCACCGACTTTGACAATCCGCGCCTAATCCGCGCCCAATCCACGCGCGATCCGCGGATGACAGCCGGCCGCTCCGCGTCCATGGTTCGCGCCGCCATGATCAAGTTCCTCCACACCCGCATCCGCGTCGCCGACATCGACCGCTCGGTCGCCTTCTATCAGAAGCTCGGCTACACCGACGCCCGCCGTCAGGACTCGCCGCAAGGGAACAAACTCGCCTTCCTCGAGCTGCCGGGCAACGACGTTTTCCTCGAGCTCTGCTACTCGCCCGACTACACCTCCAAGTGCCCCGAGGACCTGATGCACACCTGCGTCGGCGTGCCGGACATCATCGAATACTGCGATGGCCTGGAGAAAGCCGGCATCGAGATCTGGCCGGGCGGTTGGCGCGAGAAATTCTCCTCCGGTGGCCGCAAGATGGCCTTCGTCACGGATCCGGACGGCTACGAGGTGGAGATCTTGGAGCGGTAACGGTTAGATTGTCCGGCGGCATCGCTACTTGCGCGTGCCCGACATTCAAGGCATCCAAGAAGCCATGCTCGCCCGGATCGCTGCCCTGACCTGCCTGCTTTCCTCATTCGCCTCAGCCCAAGCGTATCGCCCGTCGGGCGAGAAGGCGCCGATGCCTTCCCGCGAGTTCCGCGGGGCTTGGGCGGCGGTGGTGCACAATATCGATTGGCCGAGCCAGAAGGGGCTCTCCTCCGGGGCCCAGCAGGCGGAGATGCGCGGTATCCTCGACAAGATGGCGTCGCTTAACATGAACGCGCTGATCCTGCAGGTGCGCCCGCACTGCGACGCGGTGTACCAGTCGTCGAAGGAGCCGTGGAGCCCGTGGCTGACCGGCACCATGGGCCAGTCGCCCGGTTACGACCCGCTCGACTTCGCGATCCGCCAGGCGCACGCGCGAGGTATCGAGGTGCACGCGTGGTTCAATCCCTTCCGCGCGCTTTCCAATGCCAGCCACCCGAGCTGTGCCAGCCACGTTTGCAAGGCCTCGCCGCACATCACCAAGCGCTACGGCAATCTCGTCTGGTGCGATCCCGCCGAAACCGAGACCCGCGCCCGGGCCTTCGGCGCCATCCTCGACGTGGTCCAGCGCTACGATGTGGATGGCGTTCACCTCGACGACTACTTCTATCCCTACCCCGAAGGTGGCCGGGCGTTCCCGGACGGGCGCTCGCCGGCGACGCGGCGCAAGATCGTCGATGACTTCGTGCAGAAGCTTTACTCCGATGTGAAGCGCACCAAGCCATGGGTGCGGGTCGGGATTTCGCCCTTCGGCATCTGGCGGCCGGGCGTGCCGGACGGCATCGAGGCGGGCATCGACTCCTACGAGCAGCTCGGCTGCGACGCCCGCAAGTGGCTGGCCAATGGCTGGGTCGATTACCTCGCGCCGCAGCTCTATTGGAAGGACCAGCCGCGCAAGCAGAGCTTCTCCGCGCTGCTCTCGTGGTGGCGTCAGCAGGGCAGCCGGCCGGTATGGCCGGGCATTGCCACGACCCGCATCGGCGGCTCGGAAGACGGCCGGCCAGCGTCCGAGATCACCAAGCAGGTCGAGCTTTCGCGCAAGATCGGGAAGAACTGGTCCGGCCACCTCCACTGGAGCGTCAAGGGCCTGACCAAGAACCAAGGCGGCATCTCCAACATGCTCGCCAAAGGAGCCTACGCCCAGCCCGCCCTTGTCCCGCCGATGCCGTGGCTCAGCCAGAAGCCGCCGGGCCGTCCCTCCGCGAGTGCCAGCGGAAGCGGTTCGGGCGTGACCATCCATGTCCAAAGCGGCGACCGGGCGACCGCCCGCTACGCCGTGCAAGCGCGGTTCGGTGGCCAGTGGCGGATGGCCAAGGTCGTCTCGGCCGGCTCGAAGAGCGTGGAGCTTGCTGGCAAGCCGGACGCGGTGGCGGTTAGCGCCGTGGACCGCTTCGGCAATGTCAGCGCGCCGATGGTGCTGGTCCGCTGACCCTCCCTCCCGCGGGCCATTTCATTTCGCTCGGTGGATCCGCGCCGGCGGGTGCGGAATGCCTGTCAGGCAAATTCCTTCGCCAACGCAATGTACGCCGGGCAGGCCGCGTAAGCCGTTAGATCCGTGCTGGTAAGCCTTTGGTTCTACATCCGTCATTTGCCCTTGCCCCGCGGCACCGGACCTGCTGGAAACCCGCCGCGCGCTGCTCCGCAAGACACTGAAATTCCTTTACTTTCCCTAAGCATCTAACGCATAAAGCGCGCGTCCCACATCCATCTGGCGGCCCCCAAGCGCTGCACCCTCGACCCTCCTTGATGAAAGTCCGATTTTTCGTAACGGGTTCCGCCTCGCTCCTGGCGGTTTGGCTGGCTGCCACCTTCTTGACCGACGTGCCGGTCGAGCGCTACCCGCAGTATGGAAAGGGCTCCGTGCCGGTGTCGGCGAAGGCCGCGAAGCCGCAGCCGGACAAGGCCGTCGAGACGGCCAAGGCCGAGAAGACTCCGGTCGCTATTTTCGAGTGATCTGATCTCTCGCTTTCCCGCGGGAGTTTTTTCAAGATGATCGCATGGCGGAAGCACCGCGCGTCTGCGACACCAAGCCATTGCCTCTTGAAGTCGAGGCCGGCGTGCATTTCTGGTGCTCGTGCGGGCTTTCCTCGCACCAGCCTTTTTGCGATGGCAGCCACAAGGGCACGGGCCTGCAGCCGGTGAGATTCGAGTGCGCTGAGCCAACCACCGTCTGGTGGTGCCAGTGCAAGCACACGGCTCGCCCGCCACACTGCGACGGCAGTCACAAGCGGTGCCAAGCATGAATGTCCCTATCCATGCCGGTGCCGAAGGTGATTATCGGGCGCTGATGGAAACGCGACAGGCTGTGCGGCGCTGGCGCTTTTACTGCCTGGTGAAGCGCCTGTGCCGGAAGAAGGGTCCGCTGGCATGGTGGCGCGCCCACCAAGCGTGGCGGCGGATTTGCCGGCGGCCTGACAAGTCGCGGGCGCTGTGGGTGAAGGGAGCCTGAAAGGAGGGGTTCGTCAGGCGGCCTGGTTCTGGGCCTTCGGCATCGGCGGCGGTCCGGATAGCGACTCGTTCCCCCAGGGAAGTTCGACCTCCTCCACCGGGCCGAGAATTCCGGCAGCCTCCAGCACGGCGCAGCGATCGGTTTCGGCGGCGTCGAGCCTGTCGCGGAGATCGCGGTCGTCACGAAGCGGGATGGCAACTTCGCCAGAGCGGCGTCGATGTGCTGCCCAGACGGATTTGAGATGGCCTTTGGCTTCCTGGTAGTACCGCCCTTCAGGCAGGGGATGGATCGCCGGCACGGACGCGGTTTCAAAGATCCGGCCGTCTGCCGTCCAACTGAAGAAATGGACTTCATCGGACTCGTCGAGGATTCCGCCGATGGTGCCTCTCACCCGGGTGAACGTGGCAAAGAAGCGACCGTCCGGGGACGCCATGACCAGCACCAGCGAGCGAATCCCGGGCATCAGCGAGTCCCGGATCTCGGCCCATCGCGGCGTCCAGGATTCCAGTTCGGTGCCGGATGCCTTCTTGCGCCAGTCTTCCTTCAACTCGGAATCAGCGCGTGAAGGGTGCTCGAGAACCCGCTCCGTCCAGTGGAGGTAGCGTTGAGCTAAGGTTGGCGATCGGAGCGACTTGAGGATCAGGATGAGAAGCCACATGAGTGGGTTTCTCCGCTGCTTGCCGATGACCAACGACCGCAAGGGAAGGAGGTAGCCGTAGAGTCGATGGCACTTGTAGCGTCGCATCGGTGCCGGGGTCTCATGTCCGTGGTGGGCGAGTGCCGCCAGCGCGGAGGGATGGACGCCGGAGATGGGGTACCAGCCGTTGTTGTTCCGCCCGCACCTCACGCCGCGGTCGAGCAGGCCCCAGATCCATAGCGCGATAACCGCGGGCATGGGAAGAAACGCGCCGGCAAGGAACAGGCCTTCCTTGAGCAGGCCCATGGAGGTGTTGATATCGTCAGCGGGCGTCGCATCGATGGGATACCACAGCCATACCACGCAGATCCAAAAAAGCAGCGAGCGGACTTGTTTGCGCCGCGTCCTTGTCCGTAGCGCTGGCACGGCAGCGTAGCCGCGTGCTCCGCGGTAGCGGACTGGCTGGCCCTCGCTTGCCGCTTCAGCGCCCTGGAGCTTGATCATCACCGGCGTGAGGGGACCGCCAGCACGGTATCCCTCCAGATCGACAGGCGGCAACACGGCTTGATCCTGAACCCACAAGACGGAGCCCCGGATCACCCAGTTTCTCGTCGTTACTTCAGGTCCGGCGGCCGCTGCCGGCGAAGTATAGGGATCGATGGTGACGCCGTCCATTTGCCACATTCCATGCGATTCCGGCCTTTTTCGCAAGGATGTGCTATGGATTCCTTAAATATTATCCGCCCATGAAAATGATAACCTCCTAGGGTGTCGAACTTGGCGGGGAAGTCGATCGTTGCCGGGAGAAATGATGACCATGTTAGGATGGGCATCGATACTAACGGAGTTCCGCCGCGGTCCACGGTGCTTGCCGGTCCTTGGTGGCGGTGCGGACTTTCGTGACCTCCGCCACCGGAACCGGTGCGGCATCATTCGACCACGCGTGGCGAACGTAGCTGAGCACATCGGCGATGTCCGCGTCAGTCAGCCCGGCGACGGGTGGCATCAGCGAGTTCACGGCGGGCTTGCCGGGGACTTCCACCGGGCCGGTCAGGCCGTGGAGGATGATGCGGATGGCATCGGCCGGATCGCCGGCGGCGACCTTCGAGCCATCGAGCGGAGGGAAGGCGGTATCAACGCCAGCACCGTTGCTCTGGTGGCAGGCGGCGCAGGTGCGGGCATAGATCGCCTCTCCGCGGGTGAGTTGGTCGGCGGGCGGGGTGTGCTTCTTGGTGACGGGCTTGGCGGCGATGGCTTCCTTGAGGGCCTTGGCCAAGGGCGAGTCATCATTCTCCAAGCGTGCGAGGACTTGTGGCGAGCGGCTTTCCGCAAAGGCGCGGATCGCGGCCGGATAGATGCGCTCATTGAAGACGGAGGGATCCGGCGGGTTCTCCAGCGAGGCGAGCAGGAAGCCCGTCGAGTGACGCGCGGCGGCGGCGGCGAAGCAACGGTCGAGCACTTCGCCGCGGCGGAGTTCCTGCCGGGCGCGGTGCCAGGCGCGGAGCTTGCGGCCAAGGGCGTCATCGGGGGCGGAGCGGGAAGCCTGCAGCAGCCATTCACGGATGATGAAGGGATCGGCCTCGTAGTCGGGATTGAAGACATAGGGAGGCTCGCTCGCCGGCCAAACGGCGAGTGCGGTCCGTCTGGACTCCGGCAACGGTGAGGCTTCCACGATGTCCCACAGCATGGCTACCCGCTTGCTGGGTTCCTGAGAAAAATATCCCAAGCTGCCGAGGGCATAGAGAGCGTGGACATTCCTCGCGCGTTGCACGAGCTGGGGGATGAGATCTTCACCACCTCGCTCCACGATCAACCGTTGGGCGTGAAGCCGGCGCACCAGGGATGGATCGTCGAGTCCTTTGAGCAAAGATTCCGGATTGGCAGGGTCGAGCGGTTCCAGCTTTGGCTCTTGGTCCCTTGGATGGGGTTGAGCGGTCATTTTCCCGTCAATCTCCTTATAGCGATAGACGTTGAAGTTATACCTCGGAGTCACCCGATAGATCCGCCCCATCCGCTTGTCGCGCAGAGGGGTAACGTATGCCGCGCCTTTGCCGCGCTCGACCCTGGTCTGCTCGAAGGGCGCGCCGGGGCGGTTGTGCTGGACGATGATCTTGTACCAATCCGCGATCCACACCGCGCCATCCGGGCCGGTCTCGGCGGCGACGGGGGCCGACCACGCGTCGGAGCTGGCGTAGAGGTTGTTCCCATCGAAGTCCGCGAAGAAGTCGGCATCCTCCGTGCGCAGCCAGCCGATGGAAACGAGGTGGCCGGTCGGCTCGCAGACGAAGGCGGCCTTGTTCTGCCACTCCGAGGGAAAGCGCTTGGCGGTGTAAATCCCATGACCCGCCGCGGCAGTGTAGTGGCGCGCCTTGGCGCGGATGCGGCCGTTGCCCAGCAGTTCGACCGGCGGGTCCCAGCCGTCAGAGCCCTGCACGTCGAGCGTGGTGGGGAACACCCGCGTGCCGCGATCCGCGCGATGCACCGGGCCCCCGTCGCCGATGACCTGCCAGCTCGGCTGGCGGTTCGCGGTGGAGCCGAGCACGTCGAAGCTTTCCGTGAAGCCAAGGCCCCAAGTGTTGTTCGTGGTCTTGCCGAGGAATTCCAACCGCGAGCCATCCGGCAGGAAGCGGAATACCCCGGTATCGAACTTCACCGGCTTTCCGCCGACGGTGCCCTCGAAGCCCGCATAGCCGACGGTCCCGTAGATCCAGCCATCGAAGCCTTGGCGCAGGTTCGAGACCCCGGCATGGGTGTCGTGGGTCTTGAAGCCATCAAGGAGCACCGTGCGTTGGTCGGCGCGGTCGTCGCCATTGGTGTCCTTGAGCAGCAGCACCTGCGAGCCACTGGTGACGATCGCCCCATTAGTCACACAGACTGCCGAGGTGGCGATTGAAAGCTGGCCGGCGAAGACGGTGAACTTGTCCGCCGTGCCGTCGCGATCGGTGTCTTCGCAGATCTTCAGGCGGTCGTTGCCGGGCGACTGGAGGTCGTTCGGATAATCGAGCGCCTCGACCACCCACAGGCGGTCGCGATGGTCCCACGCAATGGCGATGGGGTTCACGACATCCGGCTCCGAGGCATAGAGCGAGAGCTCGAAGCCCGCCGGCACCTGCGCGCGCTTCATCGACTCCGCGGGAGACAGCGGCTGCTGGATCTTCGGCACGGGCAGCTTGGTTTCGTAGCGCGCGGGCAGCATCGGCGCCTCGTATTTCAGCTCCGGCAGATCGATCAGCGTCACGTTCTCACCCGCCGCCCAGCGAATGCCGCGCACCAGTAGTTCGTGAAAACCCTCCTGCTTCCAGCAGCGCTCGTCGTGGCCGTGGGCGGTGTAGAAGACCCGGCCCTTGCCTTGCTGGCGGACCCAGGTCCACGGTTCCTCGCCGCGCTTTTGCAGCACCGTGATGTCAGCGGAAAGCCGGTGGTGCCGGTAGGTTTCGTCCCAAGTATCGAAGGGCTTGTAACCCTTCATCACGGGGTGATTGGGAGCCACGACATCGGCGGTGAAGACCCCGTCTTCGTGCCCCGCGATCTGGCCGCCGACGAGGTTGATGTAGCCGTCCGTTTTTTTGAAGCAAGCCGAGCCGCAATGCACTGGCACGAAGCCGCCGCCATTCTCGACGAAGCCCTTCACCGCGGCCAGTTGGTCCGGGGTGATCTCCTGATGGTTGGCGTAGATCAGAAGGGCGTCGTACTTCGCGAGATTCTCCCGCGTCAGCGCCTCCATCCGCTTCTCGTAGGTCAGATAGATGCCGCGGTTGCCCGCGACCTCCTTGAAGATGGCGTAGCGGTCCAGTGGTTGGTGGTGGCCGTCGTCGCCGAAAAACAGCACCTCCAGCGCCCGCGGGCTGTCCGCCTTTTGCTCGGCAGCGAGCAACAAGGTGCCCAGAAAAAGCAGCGGCAGAAGGATGCGGACTAACGCCATGGGCTATTCCATACGCGTTCGACTGGCCAAATCCACGGGTTTTCCGTGGCAGCCCTCGAAGGCAATAGAAACACGGCCCTGTTCGTCAGCGCGGCCCGCCGAGGTGAGCGCGGAAGAAGTCAACGCGGCGCCGTTGGGCGTAGCGCTCCTCGCCGGAGCCGTGGTTCCTCCCGGTCATCGGCAGGAATTCGAAATCCTTGTCGGCGGCGATCAGGGCGTTGATGACCTGATAGGTCGAGGAGGGGTCCACATTCGTGTCCACTTCGCCGACGGTCAGCAACAGCGCGCCCTTGAGGTTCTTGGCGTGGGTGACGTTCGAGTTGTCGGCGTATTCGGCGCCGACAGGCCAGTCCATCCACTGCTCGTTCCACCAGATCTTGTCCATGCGGTTGTCGTGGCAACCGCAGTCGGCGACGGCGGCCTTGTAAAAGTCGCCGTGGAAGAGCAGCGCGCCGAGGGCGTTCTGGCCGCCGGCCGAACCGCCGAAGATGCCGACCCGCCCGAGGTCCATCTGCGGCCACTTTTTCGCGGCCTTCTTCAACCACGCGATGCGGTCGGGGAAGCCCGCGTCCTTGAGGTTCTTGTAGCAGAAGTGGTGGAACTCCTTGCAGCGGTTGGCGGTGCCCTTGCCATCGATCTGCACCACGATGAAGCCGTGCACGGCGATCTCGTGCTTCGGGATCATCCACGGGTTCCAAGCCTTCGGAACGAACGAGTCCTGCGGTCCGGCGTAGATGTTCTCGATCACCGGATACTTCTTCGCGGGGTCGAAGTCCGGCGGCAGGCAGACGATGCCGTGAATGTCGAACTTGCCATCGCGGTCCTTCGAAACGAAGGGCTCCGGCAGCGGCCAATTCGTGGCGCGGAGTTTCGAGTCATCCGCCTCGGCGAGGGTGGCGACCAGCTTGCCATCGGCCCAGCGCCGCAGCTCGGTGACCGGGGCGTGGTTCACCCGCGACCAACGGCAGGTGTAGTACTTCCCGCCGGGCGAGCGCTCGAAGCGGTCATGGGTGCCGTTCGCCTCGGTGAGCGGGATCAGCTTGCCGCTGTCGATCGAAACGCGGGCGTAGTGGATGTAATAGGGATCCTGGTCCTTGTAGCAGCCGGAAATCTTCAGGAGCACCTCGCGGTTTCCTTCATCCACGTTCACGACCTCGCGGACGATCCACTCGCCCTTGGTGAGCTGGCGCTGGGTCGAGCCGTCACGGCCATCGAGCAGGTAGAGGTGCTTCCAGCCATCGCGCTCGGACATCCACAGGATCTCGTCGCCATCGTTGAGGTCGCGGCGGAAGGAGTTGCCATAGACGAAAACGAAGGTGTCGCTTTCCTCGCGGACCAGCACCCGTTGCTGGCGGCTGGCGCTGTCGATCTCGATGACGTTGTGCTTGCCGAAACCGCGCTCGACGTACTCGAAGGTCAGGCGTTTCGAGTCGCCGCGCCACGCGAGTTCCCGGCACTCGAAGGGATTCTCGATCAGCTTGGGATCGGCGGCGATCGGCTCCTCTTTCCCGGTGAAAAAGACCCACGGCGCGCGGGTGTCGATCTCGTCGCCCGGCTTCGGGTAGCTGTTGGTGAAGTGCTTCGGCTGAAGCTGGTCTTTTGGTGACGACTCGATGTAGTGGACGATCCGGTCCTCGACGTCCTTCTCCTTCCAAATCGCGAAGCGGGACGAATCCGGCGCCCACAGCGGTTCGCCGGTGAATGCGCCCGCGTCATCGGCTTTCGCCAGCGCGCGCTCGGTGCCCTCCTTCGCGTCGTGCAAGATCAGCTCGCCATCGCGCAGCGAGACGTCCCAGCGGCCGTCGGGGGATTTCCACGAGCCGTGCGGCCCCCCGCGGTCACGGCGGCGGTGCCCGCGGCGTTCGTCCGGCCTGGCCTCGGGCATGGGGTCCGAATCAGCGGCGGCCTCTGCCTTGCCGGTGGCCAGGTCGAGCTTCATCGGGCGTTTTCCCTCCGCCGTCTCAAGCTGATAGAAGATCGCCGAGTCGTCGGCAGCCCAGCGGACCTCGATTGACTCGTTCAGCACCTTGGTCTTCGCCACGCCGTACCAGCGCCCTGTGAGTTCATTGAAGTCCGCGAGGTTGCCGTGATCGGCGTGCGCCGCCGTGGCGAGGAGGCAGGCAAGGAGGGCTGGACGGACTTTCATCACCGGAATATCGCTACCAAACGATGAGATCGTCGATCCCCCTTCACCGGCTCCAGAGATTCGCGGGTCACGTGCCGAACTTGCAGCGGAGGGTGGGGAAATGGCCGATGCTCCTGCTGCTCGCGCTGCTGATCCCGGTCCCGTCATGCGCCCCGCCGTCCACGCCGGTCATCAGCGAGGCCGGCACCCTGCCGTGGCGGGGAAACGAGTCCGCGGCCTATCGCCGGGGCCACAAGGAGGGCAGCGGCGACCAGCGCGCGGGCCGTCCTGCCGCACCGCGGCCAGGAGAGGGCGCGGACTATCAGTCAGGATATCAGGACGGTTACCGCCACCCTCATGACAACCCCTGGAGCCGGCCCCGGGCCTATCAGCTTGGTCAAGAATACGGCCGCCGCGACCGGCACTCCGGCCACACCGCGGACCCCGCCCGCCATCTGGGGGTGGTGCCCCGCAGCGTGCGCGACGAGTTCGTCCGCGGCTATCGGGCGGGTTGGGAGTGACTGGCATTTCGCGATCCCCGCGTCACGTCGATGTGTTAGCCCAACTCGGACGGATCTTCACGAGTGATTGATTTACATTGTCCTCACCGGTTAGGACAATTCCGATAGATACGGAAATTCCCTGTTGCCGGTCGATTTCCGTACGGATAAGAGCCGGTTGAAGATGAAATCCACTCTCCTCAAAACCCTAGCCGCTGCGTCGCTGGTGGCCACAACCCATGCCGAGATCCACGTCTTGGGTGCTTCTTGGAAAGAACGTGGCGTCAATGCTCCGCTTGGCACCATCATCCCCAATCCGGGAACCGTGATGGCCACGCGTGCCTACCTGATCATGGATGACACGGTGACGAATGCGACGCCCAACGCGGCGACCTATATCGAATACGGGGAGATTCGTGGCGGGGGCGTGATCGACCGCTACTACACCATCGATACCGATTTCACCGCCTTCCTTGCGGACGAAATCTCCGGGAGTTCCAGCGGCGCCCGCATCTACGGCCACATGCACGTCCCGGTCACCATCGCCGACGTGACCAACCCGATGATTTCTTTTTCCGGCACGACCTTCTCGACCGATTTCCCGCGGAAGCTGTCCTTTGACCACACGGTGTTCCAGACCGGTGCCAGCGACACCGCGACCGGCCCGCGGATTGTCCTGGAAGGTTCCACCCTGCGCTCCGTGATCAGCGGCGGCGCGAACCCCGTGAAGGTCAAGGCGACCACCATCTCCGGAGCTGCCGATGAACTGTTGTTGCGGCTGGCAAGGCAGGGCTACCGGCGGAACCTGGTGGAAGCGCCGACGATCGTGACCAATCTTGACGCTACCCTTGAGCTTACCGATGGCGAGCAAGATGACTTGTCCGTGGAGGTGAGTTCGGATGTGATTCCCGGTACGGTTCCCGGTTCGGATCCCCCTGAAAGTGACGATTTCGCCGGTCCCACTTACCAGTGGTTCAAGGATGACGTCGCAATTCCGGGTGCGGTTGGCTCTTCGCTCACGGTGACTGGCGGCGTTTCCACCGCCACGAACGGTTCCGGCAACTACAAGGTGGTGGTCACCAATGAGTTCGGATCGGTCACCAGCGTTACCACCGTGGTTTCGGCGGAGTCCCCCACCTTCGCGTCCGATCTTCCGCCGACGGCCACCCTCACCGGTGCCGGTGCCACGACCCTCGGGGTGACCCTGAGTCCGACTCCGGTCCCCACCCCGACCTACCAGTGGCTGAAGTCGCCGACGGGCGCTGCGGGCTCGTTTGTGAATGTCGCGGCCAATGTCGGTGGCAACGATGCCAAGTTGACCGTGATCGGCCTCGAAGCCGCAACGGGTGCCGGCCACTACCGCCTCGACGTGACCACTACGGCGGGCACGATTTCCAGCTCCGTGTGCATCGTGACGGTCAACGCGGCGGCCACGAACTTCGTCTTCACCACCAACCTGCCGCGCACCCAAGCCGTGGCATTTGCCGGCACCGCCAACCTCGCGCCGGTGGTCAATGGATCCGCCAACCCGGCCGTCGACTCGCGCCAGTGGTTCAAGGCTCCGCTCGGCACGACCAACTTCACCGCGATTGACGCGGGTGATGGCGGCAATGGCATCACCTTCACCGTCAGCGGAAACAACGCGAACGTGAACGGTCCCGGCGTCTATCGCATGGTCGCGACCAGCACGGGCGCCACGCCGCAGATCATCACCACCATCGACTGCACCGTCACCACGGCACCCTGATCCTTGGGGAGCCGCTTGGTTCAGACCTGATTCTTCCCGCCAAGCCTCATCGGCTTGGCGGGATTTTTGTCCCATGAAACTATCCCGAACAACCCTCATCGGACTGGCTCTCGCGGTGGCTGCCGTCGTGCTCGCCGCTGTCGTTTTCAATCGACCGGCGTCGGATGAGGACGGCGTGGCTGGTGATGGCCAAGGCGGTTCAAAGGCCAACTTCTCCGAACCAGCGACTCCACCGCTGCCGCCGCCCCGCAGGACCGCGCGGCCGGAGATCGTCGATACGAAGGCGCTGGCGGCCAAGGAACTCGAGCTGCTGTGGGCGCGGGGCCACGGCCAAGAGCTGCTGATCCAGCTCGACCGCGTGTCGGCAAACCAGGATCCCGAGTATTGGCGGGAAATCGGGCCTCTTTTGATCAAGCAAGCGGCCAAGGAAGGCCGGCCGGAGATCGCCAATTACCTGCTCTCGACCAGCGACTCGGCGCCGGACGACAACCTCCGCATCCAGATCTACGCCGCGGCCATGGACAACCGTGACGAGGGCATCCGGACCACCGCCCGGCTCGAACTCGAAAACATCACCGGCGAGGAATTCGCGACCGGCAACGCGGCGCGGGCTTGGCACGCGGCCAATCCGCAACCCGTCCCGGAAGAGGAGGAAATGACGGAGGATCAGTAGGTCGGCAGGCTTTCCTGCTGCTGCTCCCCGCCGTCCCACGTGCGACCGTGGGCCTTGTTCTCCATGCCCGTGCCGAGCAGGCGCAGGTCGCGGCCGAAGCCGATGGCGGTGTTGCAGGAGCTGAGGGTGACGACGACGGCGAGCGCGGCGAATGCGTACAGCTTCTTCATGGGCGACGTGGTAAAACTGGATTTGTAGCGATGCAATCGCTTAATTTTCCTTAAGTTCTTTCCGGAGGTTCACGATGTCCTCGCGGAGTTCGAAAATCGAGTCGCGCAGCGCTTCCATCGCCCGTTGCTGGTCGGGATCGTCTGCCGCATCAATGAGTTCCATGCAGGCGGCCAGCGCCTCGTTTTGCCAATTCAGGCAGCGTTTCAGCAGCGCCAGCACGAAGCCGGTTTCGCGCGCATAGTCGCCGCCATTCAGCGCGCCCGCCATCTTGCCGGCCACCTGCATCAGCGTGCGATTCAAGATGTCGGCCGCCGGGTGCTCGCCGCCGGCCCGGGTCAGGTCGATGCCCCGGAGCACGATCTCGTGGGCCTTCTGCTGCAGCGGGTGCTGGATGAAGAGCGCGTCGGGATCCCAAGTCTCTTCTTCTTCCTCGAATTCGGGCTCCTCCAGCCACGGATCCTCCACGCCTTCCCCGGCTACCTGCGGCTCGCCCTCGCGGGCCAGCGCGTCAAGCAGTCCGTCCCAGCCCATCGCGAAGGCCTCCTTGCGCTGCGCGTCCGGATCGTCGCCGTACTTTTCCCGGACTTCCACGAAGGCGTCGGTCAAGCGCTCGGATTCCTTCAGCCGCTCTTCCCAGACAAATTCGTCGTCGCCCGCCATCGGGTCCACCCGGCGGATGAGCTGGGCCATGCAGTCGCGCATGGCGTGGAGATTGGCGAGCTTCTGCGCCTCCTCGGCGTCCTCGTCCATCTCCCAGGCGTGGTCGGAGATGTGCAGCTCGAAGCCGCTGCTCTCAATGAGGACCCGCCCGTTCGCCTCGCTGAACCACTCGAGGTAGAGGGCGTTTTTCCAGCTGAACGGCACTTCGTCCCCGATCGAGCGCAGCGCGTGCGCCTCCTCCTCGGAAACGATCGGCACCTTGGTTTTTCGCGAGGCCGTCATGTCGCCGACCACACCTCGCTGCACGGCCTCCAGCGCCAGGCCGTCCTGCATTTCCGGCGCGGGGTTGCGGAAGGTCAGTCGCGCCCCGGCGAGGTCCCGCCAGCAATCGCCGCTCAATTCCAGCGTCACCGGCTGCTCGCGACCGGCCAGCCAGACCCAGCCGGCGGTTTTCCCCTCGACCGTGTTGTCGATCTCGCCGCGCACCACGGCCTGGTCGATTCTGCAAGGCACGGTCCGGAGTCTCCGGGGAAGCCGGGGGGCGCGTCAATCCTGCTAGAGTGCCGGCGGGGTTTAACTTCTTGAAGCATTGACGGTCGCGGCTACGCTATGCACGCAACCTCATGGCAGATCTCAGCAACGCCCCGCAAGTCGCCCTCGTCATTCTGGTGGTCGTCTTGATCTTCAATCTGATCATTTTCGTCCACGAACTCGGCCACTACTGGGCGGCCAAGTGGCGCGGACTTAAGATCGACCGCTTCCAGATCTGGTTCGGCAAGCCGATCTGGAGCAAAACCATCAATGGCGTCCAATACGGCCTCGGCTGGATCCCCGCGGGGGGCTTCGTCGCCCTGCCGCAGATGGCGCCGATGGAGGCGATCGAGGGCGGCAATCTCGACCGCGAGCCGCTGCCGCCGATCAAGCCGCTCGACAAGATCATCGTCGCCTTCGCCGGTCCGCTGTTCTCCTTCCTGCTCGCCCTGCTCGCCGCGGTGGTGGTCTGGCAAATGGGCAAGCCGGCCGACAAGATCCCGACCACCGTGGTCGGCTCGGTGCTGTCGGACGGCCCCGCCGCCAAGGCCGGCCTCCAACGCGGCGACAAGATCCTCAAGGTGAACGGCTACCCGGTGGAAGCCTGGCACGGCACGCTCGACAGCGTCTTCATGCGCATCGCCACCAGCGAGGGCCAGCACATCGAGTTCACCGTCGATCGCCCGGGAGAAGGGGAGAAGAAGCTCGTTTCCGCCTTCGAGATCGAGCCGACCAAGTGGTGGCAACGCCGGAACACCCGCAGCGTCGGCATGCTGCCGATGGGCCGCCGCGTGTTGGTCGACAGCTTCAGTGGCGAGAATGCCCCGGCGGAGAAAGCGGGGCTGCAGGCCGGGGATGAAGTCCTTTCCGTGAATGGCGTGCCTGCCGAGAGCAAGATTCAGGTTATCGACCTGATCCGCGCCGCGGGCGAGAAGCCGGTCGCGTTCAAGGTCAAGCGTGGCGAGGAGACCAAGGACATCACCGTCACCCCGCGCGTGCCCGTGCAGCTCCCCGAAGGCGAAACGTCCCGCCCGATGATCGGCGCGGCTTTCGACGATGACGTGTTGATTGACCTGACCACCGTCAATCCCTCGCCGGCACAGCAATTGACCGAGTCGGTCCGCACCATGTGGGTCACGATCACCAGCGTGGCCTCGCCGAAATCGAACATCGGCATCGACCAGCTCAGCGGACCCATCGGCATCGCCAAGGTGAAGTTCCTGATGCTGATGATGGATCACCCGTGGCAGCGCATCCTCGCCTTCCTGGTGCTGCTCAATATCAACCTCGCCATCCTCAACATGATGCCGCTGCCGGTGCTCGATGGCGGTCACATCACGCTCGCCCTATTGGAACAGATCAAGGGCCGCCCGGTGCGCGCGAAGGTTCTGGAGTTCGTCCAGGTCGGCTTCGCCATGCTGCTCTTCAGTCTGATGATCTACGTCACCTCGAAGGACCTCTTCGATGGCGTCGGCCGCGGCAGTACCGGCAAGCTCGTCTTCCCGGTGAACTGAGGCCTTCCCAGTATCGGGAAGCCAAGTCCGCCGCCATCAGACGGGAGGCCCGCCAAGTCGCATTCCATGCCTGCCTTTCCTTGGCCGCCCGCTGAACGAAGGATGGAGCGGCTACCTACCCAGCATGCGAAGTTTTTTCCTTCTTCGCCACAAATTCCAGTTGCGCTCGGCCGGTTCGATGCGACGGGTGACCAGAGCCGGACGGTTCCGAAGCTGCAAGGTCAGTAAACCCATGAGGTGATCCTGACAGCGCTGGAAACTCGCCCGGCTCGCTTTTGTACCGGTAGCCGGCTCCGGAAGTCCGCCATGAGGCTTGTTTTCGGCACGCGACGGCACCCTGGCAGCGCCATGGCATGAGCCCTGCGAAGAGGTGGCCCATGAAAGGCACTCCCAAAAAATCCACCCGGCCGGCACCGCGCGACGCCGCGACCCGCGCCGAGGAAGAGACCACGGCCTCGATCGATCAAGGCGCCGAGGTGGCGACCCGCCAGGAACGCGAGACCGCGGGCGACGACTACGAGGCGAATGCCCGGCTCGATGACGAGGCCGGCGCGACCGACATGGAGGACGAGCAGGACACCTATGACCGTCCCGACACCGCCCTCATGGCCGCCGAAGAAGAAGAGGATGAGGAAGAATGAAATGAACCCCAGTCCCCGCGACCCATGGCCCAGCTCACTTATCCGCCGTTGTCCGCCTCGCTCGTCGTGAAGGACGCGGAGGCGGCCATCGACTTTTACTGCCGCGCCTTCGGGGCCACCGAGCGCTATCGTCTGATCGATCCCGGCAACGGCTCCATCGGCCATGCCGAGTTGGACGTGAATGGCAGCATGTTCATGCTTTCCGAGGAGAGCCCGGAGTCCGGCAAGTCGCCGAAATCGCTGGGCGGCACGCCGGTGAAGTTCTGCCTGATGGTGGACGATGCCGACGCGCTCTTCGAGCAAGCCATCGCCGCGGGGGCCGTCTCGCGGATGCCGTTGACGAACATGTTCTATGGATATCGTACTGCCAGCCTGCTCGATCCCTTCGGCCACGAATGGCTCATCCAGACGCTGATCGAAGAAGTCTCGCCGGAGGAAATGCAGCGCCGCTGGAATGAAGCGGGTGGCGAGTGCAAGACCGAGGACGGGTAGGCATTTTTTCTTTCCCGATTTTGCCCTGCGCGGCCGTGCGAATTGCCGGGCACGCATGCACATTGCCCGTGCTGCGGAAGAGTTGAACCGCCAAGACGCAAAGTTCGCCAAGTGACGTTCTATTCGTGCCTCTCCTTTGCGTCCTTGGCGTCTTGGCGGTTCAACATTTTCGGATAGCCATGGTAGAGGTGCATCGCGCCGTAGGTCCAGTTCGGGCCCGTCATGCCGGGGAAGTTCGTGCGGTCGAAGGTGAGCAGCAGATACGGCGCGGGGCTTCCCGCCGGCAGCGGGATCAGGTTCGGCCACACGCGGCCGTTGCCGTTTTCCTCCCATGGCGGCAGGTCGAGGTCGAGCTTGCCGAGCGGCTTCAAGTCCGGGAACGAGCACACATGGAAGCTGCGGTCCGAGCTGCCGAAGAAGGCATAGCGGATGCCGTCCACTTTTTGGATTGTGGTCCCCGTGCTGTCCTCCGCCACCGGCCCCATCGCTTCATGGTGTCGAGTCGCAGAAGAAATCACCAATCATCAATCACCAATCCTCCAATCACCAATCGAGGTGCCTCAAGAGACAGGACCGCTGGCGCCCGATGCGGAACTCCCCGCAAGAGCACGTTCATTCTTCCAAACACTCCGATTGGTGATTGGAAGATTGATGATTGGTGATTTTTTCCCAAAACCTGTCCGATTTCTTCCGCGGCGGTTACTACAGAATGAGTGAACGCACTGACCGACCAGCAACTCCTGCGCGAGTACGCCGCGAGCCGCTCCGAATTCGCCTTTCGGGAATTGGTGCGCCGGCACCTTGATCTCGTTCATTCCGCCGCGCTGCGGCTGGTGCGGGATCCACACACCGCGGAGGACGTGGCGCAGGCCGTCTTCACGGCACTCTCCAGGGACGCCCGGAAGGTCTCCTCCCATCCCGTGCTTGCCGGCTGGCTGCACCGGACCACCCGCCATCTTTCCACCAATGTCATCCGCGCCGACGCCCGCCGTCGCGTGCGCGAGCAGCAGGCCATCGCCATGAACGCGCAAGCCGCTCCCGACAGCGAGTCCGATCCCCTGTGGGCGGACATCGCCTCCCACCTTGATGCCGTGCTTGGCGAGCTCAGCGAGTCGGACCGCGATGCGGTCCTCCTCCGATTCTTTGAAAAGCGTTCGGCCAAGGAAATTGCCACTAGTCTGGGCATCACTGCCGAGGCCGCGCAGAAGCGGGTGAACCGGGCGATCGAGCGCCTGCGCGAATCGTTCGCACGGCGCGGGGTCACGGGCAGCGGCGTAGGTTTTACCGCTGCGATCGGCAACCACGCCGTCCAAGCCGCCCCCTCCGGCCTGGCCGCCACCATCGCCGCCGGCGTGATCACCGGCTCAGTGGCAACCACCACCACAAGCACCACTATTCTCATGACCACGCTCTCGAAGATGCTCCTTCCTGCCGCGATCGTTGCGCTCGGCGGGACCTGGCTGGTCCAGAATCGCGAGGCAAACCGCCTGCGTGCCGAGATCGCACTGCCCATGCAGGCGCAGGCTGCCATTCTCCCCCCTGCCGGTGCGGGCTTTGCCGAGGTCAGCGCCGACTCCGATGAAACGGCCAATGCCGTCGGCATGGGTGTGGGGGGCGAAAGTCCCGGGAACGGAGCAGCCGCGGGTGGGGTGGGTGGGGGAGCCATGGTGGTCGCGGGAGGCATCGTCGATGGCGAATGGTTCGGCCCGGGTCCCGGGCCCGCGCCGGTCGCGCTCGATAACCTGGGCCGCCCGACCACCGCCATGGTCGAAACCCTCGAACTCTCGGATGACGAGGTCTCCGCATTGGAGACAGCCATCCGCCGCATCCGCGAGGAAGCCTCCGAGGACTTCGTGAAGCGGGTGAAATTGACCAGTTCGGGGAGACAGGACGATGGTTTCCATTACCTCTACCAAGCCCCGGCGCGATCCGATCGTGGGCAGCACTACTTCGATGCCCTTGCAGAGGCATTCACCGATGCCATCGGCGAGAACCGCGGGCGGAAACTCAGGGAGGTCATGAATGAGGACGACTTCCTCGGTGGCATGGGGAAGTTCGATATGGAGTTCGACTTCGTTCGCAGGCCGGAGGGCGAGGTGGTCGTGAAGTGCTGGTATCGGAAGCCGGGCACCCAGGACGCAGAGCGAACGTCGGAAAGTACCTTGGAGAGTTTCGAGGAGGATTTCGGACGAGTCTTCGAGTTTGCGGATGAAGGTGGCACGCCGTATCCGAAGGTCCCCATCCGTTGGCTTCCTGAAACCCGTTAGAGGCAACCCTTTCTTTCCAAGACGATGATCATGACCCGCTGGAGTATCCTCCTCTGCTGTATCCTTCTCATTCTCGCCGGAGTGGTGTTTCACCAGCACCGCGAAGTGACCGACTTGCGCGAGGAAGCACGCCGACATGCGCTGGTATCCGGCCCCGCCGAGTTCTTTGGTGCGACGAAGACTCGCAGGGAGCGCCCGCAACCGGCGGATGAGGGCTACGAAGAAAGCGATGATACCGAACTCTTGGCCGGCATGAGTGCCTTCCGCCCCAATGGGGAATTGTCGGAGGAAGCCATCAAGCGCCTCGGTCTCACCAAGGAGGAAGCCGCTGCCGCGAACGACGCGATCTACAGGTTCCGGGTGGAGGCGGAGATGGACCTCGCGCGGCGCTTGAAGCCCACCGTGAATTACACCGAAGGCGGCTCTTCCCGCCAACGATACTACGCTCGTGCCCGGCGGGACCGGGGACAGGCCCCGTTCGATGGATTGACGCTCGCGCTCGGATCGATCGTCGGCCAGGACCGCTCCCGGCGGCTGGTGAAGGCCTTCACCCACGATGAACTGAGCGCGCGGCTGTGCAAGTTGGACCTGGAGCTTGAGGTGGTCCAACCGGCGGAAGAGGGCAAGGAAGTGATGGTGCACTACCAGCTCCGCAGCCCGAGGGATGGCAGCGTCACCATGTTTGGCAGCGGATCGACGTTGGCGAAGTTCGAGGAAAAGTTCGGGAAGCTCTTTGCAGAGCAGGGGGCCGGGGCGGAGTGACGGGAGGTCTTTGTTGGACTGGGGCGGTCCAGTCTCACCACTCGTCATCCAGACTGCTGCTCGCGCCGATGCCGGTGACGACGATGACCTCCTGCAGCTCGCGATAGCGCGGGTCGGCGCTCGACACCTGATCCATGACGGGCAGGCCAGGGATCGCCTTGACCACCGCGGGATCGGTGGGGCCGAGCGTGACGTCGAAGTAGAGGTGCTCGCCTTCTTCGACGTCCAAGGCGCCGAGGGCTGCATCGTCATCGTCGAGCGCCGGGCTCCAGCCGTCATGGGCGCGGCTGTGCTGCTGCTCATCGTTGACGAAGAAGTAGAAGGGCTTCCGATTCAGCGCCTGCAGCTTCGCGATCGTCATGCCGATCTGGACGCCATGCTTGCCGCGCCAGCGTGAACCGGGGTCGGTCACCTGGATACTGGCCAGCTCTTCGAAGGTCTCTTGCTCATGGAAGGTGACATAGGCGCGGCGGCTCGGGTCATCGGGAAAGAGCACGAGCCGTGGCTCCGGCGTGGCTTCCCGCCGCACGTTGGCTTTGCCGAAGCGTGCTTCGAGATCCGCCACCGTGGTGCCTTGCGCGTAGTCGCCGGGCAGGATGAGGAAGGCATCGGACGCCGGGGTTGCCCCGACTTCCGTTTTCGCCGGTTCCTCGGGTGCTTCAGCCTTGGCGGCCTTGGGTGTCCCGCCGGGTTTGCAGGACGCGAGGACGATGGCGGCGGCGATCAACACGCACGCCGGGTGGAAATGGGGAAACGCGCTCATGGCTGTTGCTTTGCCGGGTAAGGTCTTCCGCCGGCCCATCGCGATGGAAGCCGGGTCCGTGCTCCTCGCCGGATGTTGCCGGGCAGAGAACCACGCTGGATGGAGCGAAGGGTACATTCCAGATTGATCCTTGCCAGAAGTGAGGGGAAGGTTCGGCGCGATTTCTCCCCCCCTCTTGCTCCGGTTCCCCTCCATTGTCGTTGCCGCCTTGGCCGCTGCCCCTTGCCTTGCGGCTCCCACGGGCAGCAATCTCGGCTTTGAGAATGGCGATACTGGCTGGACTTTCCACCTCGCGGGGATCGAGACCGGTGCCTCCCATGAGGGGACGCGTCACGCCGACCTGCGGAATGGCTACATCGAGCAAACCTTCACTGGCCTGACTCCCGGAGCGCCGCACACGCTGCGCCTCGCCTGCCTGTCGCAAGCGACGGGTGGTGAGCTTCATCACGCGGAGATCCTCATCGATGGAGCGGTCATTGCGGCCCTTCACCTCGGTCGCGCCGGTTCCGGGGAAACGAATGAGTACCTCTCCGCGAATGCCTTCGAGTTCGTGCCAGCCGCGGCCAGCGCGACGCTGCGGATCCGTTCGCTGCAGACCGGCAGTGCCGGGCTCCTGATTGACGCCGTCCGCATCGACACCGGGCCAGCTCCGGCCCCGCCCGCTGCCGCTTGGTCGAGCCTGACCACCGTGGCCGATGGCCGTGGCGGTCGTCGCCTGGTCAATGGCAGTTTTGAGAGCGCCATCGTCAGCCCCGCTTCCAGTCCCGACAATTGCGGTCCCGCCGGCAATGATCACCTGAGCGGCTTGGCCTTGCCCGGCTGGCGAGTCACGTGCGGGAATGTCGATGTCATCCAGTTCGACAACGCCCTGGCTCCCCAAGGCGCCAATGCGCTCGATACGAACGGCCACGGCCCTGGCGCCATCGCCCAGACCATCACCGGCCTGACTCCCGGCGCGGTGTACACGTTCTCCTTGCTCCACGCCCGCCATCTCTACTGGGGCACCGCGCCGATGACCGGCGAGGTGCTCGCCAATGGCCGCAAGGTCGCCTCGCTGGTCCGCACCATCAATCAGGCTTGGGATGACGGCTACGGGCTCGCGGAAATCCCGGTGCTCGCCTCGGCCACCGGCAGCCTCACCCTGGAAATCCGCTCCACCGTCACCGATCAGGGCGGCAGCATCCTCTACGACGACCTCCGCCTGAAGGAAGGCGGCAATGCTTTCCTCGCCTGGGCGCTTCACCACGGCATCACCGCCGATCCGCAGGCCGATGACGACCGCGATGGCTTGGTGAATGCCGCCGAGTTTTTGTTCCGCGGCGACCCGCTCGCTCGCACCGCATTGCCCACGATTCAGGGAAACACGATCCAGGTGCCGCTCTCGGGCGTCGCGCTTGCGGCCGGTTTCACCCACGTCCTCAAGACCAGCCGCACGCTTGGGACATGGGTCAATGCCGGCACGCCGGGCAGCGGCGTGAGCCTCTTTTTCGATAGCTCCGCGGCGGGCACCGATGGCACCCGGATCTATCAAGTTGCCCCCGGCGAGCCACGGATGTTCTGGCGGCATGAGGTGACGCCGCCGTAGCGGAAGCTGGGGAGCCAGTTCGTGGTTCCGGCATCCTGCTGGAAGGGATGATTCGCTGGGGTTCAATCGCTTGTGGCAGGATTCCGCAGCCCGTTCAAGGGTGGGGGCCAGTCGATGTCATTTTCTTTTCGCCGCCGTTGTCGCTTGTTCTGGTGAACACCCGAGCGGGTGCCTTCGACATCGTGAGCGCGACCAAATCCATCCCGATCCCCCTACCCATCACCTTCGAGGCCCTCGCGGCGGCCGCTGGAGAAATCGTCACCCCGGACGTGATCCGCGGCTGCAGCACTTTCCCCATGAACCCGCCGCCGGAGGATGTCCTGCTGGGCTCCGACTGGTGTCGTCGCGGGGATATCGTCTTCTTCAATTCCGGTGCCGGCGAAGGGAAATCCGTCGCCTTCGGCCAGGCCGCCATGGCCCTCGCGCTCGGCCTGCCATGGATGGGCATCCGCCCGCCGCGGCCGCTGCGCGTGCTCCACTTCGTCGGCGAGGACGACCACAGCACCCTCGGCCAGATCCGCGAGGGCTTCCTGGAGCACTCCCGCGCCCTCACCGGCCGCCAGCTCACCCACGCCGATCTCCAGCCGCTCGATGACATGCTGCGCACCGACTTCTCCCGCCAGTTCATCGGGAACGCCTTCATCGATCACCTCGACAAGATGCTGATCGAAGAAGCGGCCGATCTGGTGCTCATCAATCCGCTGCTGAGCTACATCGGCGGTGAGATCGTGGGCGATGCCAGCCTCTTCCTGCGCGGCGGCCTGATGCCCGTGCTGAAAAATCACCGCGCCGCCGCCCTGATCGCCCACCACACCACCAAGCTCTCGAAGGGCTCGTGGGAGCAAATGGACTTCACCTATTCCGGCATCGGCGGCGGCGAAGTGGCCAATGTCCCGCGCTCCATCCTCACCCTCGCCCCCACCAAGACCAAGGGCCTCCACGCCCTCCACGTCAACAAGCGCACCACCACCGGCTGGAAGGACGACGCCGGCCGCTACACCACCTGCTACTACATCAAGCGCACCGACAATCCCTCCCGCCCCGCCTGGCTGCCGGTGGGCCATGAGGAAGCCGAGGAACTCATGGGCCAAGTCCCCGCCGCCCGGGGCAACGCCGGTTCCCGCAAGATCGCGCCGCAGCATGTCGTCGAAGCCGTCGCCACCGGCGACATGCAGCGCAAGGCGCTGCTAGAGCAGCTTTGCCGGGATCACCGGTGTGGCGAGCGTTCCGCAGCCACCGCCTATGCCGAGGCGAAGGAGCTCGGGTTGATCGACACCTACGCGGAGAGAAATCCCGCGGGCGGCCGGGCCACCTTTTGGGTCTGCCTGCCGGAACGAAAGCCCGAGTAAGATGCAACAGCGGTTTGCAGCGTTGCAATTCACTTCACCCTTGCAGCCAAACGGAGGGATTAAGGTGCAATGCAACCCCATTATTCTAATAATGGGGTTGCATTGCACTTAACTCCCCGGCCACCGGTGACGGTGGGATCAATGGTTCTTCCCACGATTTGGTGGGCGGCGGCCGCAGGTCCAGGCGGCCGCAGAAGATCAGGATCCTCAGCCGGTAGTTCGCGAACTTCCGGAAGCCCCGCGCCGCGCTGGACGGACTTGTTTGTGGGCGCCCGACCACGACAGGCGCAGGCTCGGGCTAAACCCCCGCCGTCCGGCAGACATCTACCAGTTGTCCTCCGGGGCCGACCCGCCCGGCCGGCATCCGTGAAACCCATTGATCCGCCATGCTTCGTGGCGTTTCTTGCCCAAAGCCCAGATGAATCTCCCTGCCCGAGTCGCCGGTTTGGCCGGACTGCTCTCCCTTCTTTTCACGCCCGAGCTCCGCGCGGAGGCGATGCTCCAGTATTTCAACACGGGCTGGACGGAGATCGCCCGCAAGATGCCGGAGCTGGCCGAGGCGGGCTACGACGCCCTGTGGCTGCCGCCGCCGACCAAGGGCTCGGGTGGATTGTCGGTCGGCTATGACTGCTGGGATCGCTTCGATCTGGGATCGAAGGACCAGCGCGGCAGCGTGCGGACGCGCTACGGGACGGAGGCGGAGCTGGTCGAGATGGTCCGCGTCGCGCACCGCTTCGGGATCCGGGTCTATTTCGACAACGTGATGAACCACAACGCGTTCGACGTGCCGGGTTACAACGCCTTCACGCCGATCGACGTGTATCCGGGCTTCGTGCCCGAGGATTTCCATCTGCGCCGGACCGAGGACGGCTTTTACCGGAAATGGGACAACACCCGCGACTGGAACGACGCGTGGCAGGTTCAGAATCTCGGGCTGGCCGACTTGATCGACATCGCGACCGAGCCCGGCACGACCAACCGCAACCACGGTGCCTATGAGGGCGACACGATTCCGAAGATCGAGTTCGTCCGGCAGCCGGATCATCCGGAGTATTACTGCTACATCCCGACCGGCGGCGGGCAGAAGCACGCCGCGGGGCAGGGGAACTACGTGGGCTTCGGTCCGGGCAACGGAATCACCGCCGCGTCGATCGCGGCGAACGCGTCCTTCTACTCGGAGCGCGTCGAGGACTTCCTCCATCGCGCGGCGCGCTGGCAGATCGATCGCACGAAGGCCGACGGCTACCGCCTCGACGCGGTGAAGCACACGCCGGCGGACTTTTTCGGCGCGACCTACGGCGGCGACAAGGACTCGTCGAACTACGGCTACTCGGGGCAGATCCAGCAACAGTTCAACCTGACCCGCGGCTTCGGCGATTGGAACAACCACCGCAACAGCGTCTTCAACACCGAGATCCCGCGCGACGACGCGATGCTCTTCGGCGAGCACCTCGGCCAGCCGCCGGCCTACGGGTCCTACATCGACGCGGGGATGCGACTGGTCGATAACGACCTCCGCTCGAACCTGAACAACCTGTTGGGAAACCCGTCGGCTGGCCTCAACGGCTACCAGAACGCGGGGGCCGGCGGCTTTTCCGACGGCGTCACGGTGATGCACGCGCAGAGCCACGACAACGACTACGCCGCGCGCCGTGAGCTCCAGCACGCGATCTACTTCACCCGGGCCGGCATGGGCCTGGTCTATACCGACGGCAACTACCATGCCGAGACCCTCGGCGAGAGCGGTGGTGCCTTTCCCCGCCACGCCAATACCGCCTTCCTCGGCCAGTGGGGCGACGCGCGCATTCCGAACCTGCTGAAGATCCACCGCGACTTCGCCCGCGGCTGGCAAAAGGGCCGCGAGGGCACGGCCGACCTGATCACCTACGAGCGCATCGACGACCGCGAATTCTCCGAAGGCAACCAGGCGCTGAAGGAGCGCAAGGGCGTGACGATGCTGATGGCGATCAACGACAACTACGCCAGTGGCGTGGGCCTCACCGGCGGGACCTCCTTCCCCTCCACTGCCGGCGCGGGTGCGGAAAACAATCCCGACACCGGCGACGAGTATCTTTTCCAATACGCCCGTGGCTACGGCAGCCAGGTCGGCTTCTACAAGTATGCCTCGGACCTTCACACCACCGTGGTGCCGGCCGGCAGCTACTTCGTCTTCGCGCCGCGCACGCCGGAGGAGTCCGATCTCTGGAAGAATGCCGGGGGCTCGCCGATCACGATTTACCAAGGCGCGAACCAGGCCGGCACGGTGGAAGTCACGCGCCGGGACGGACCGGATGGCGATGCCGCCTTCAATCCGAACGGCCTGCCCGACGCGGTCACCGACGACTATGCCTATCGTACTTCCGTCCCGCGCGTGACCAGCGCCAGCAACCTGCGCTTCGTCGTCCGCGCCGACGGGTCGGCGGAGAATATCCTGCTGCGTCTCGATGGCGGCATCGATCTCAATGGCAC
Source organism: uncultured Verrucomicrobiaceae bacterium (assembly GCA_966696705.1). Taxonomy (GTDB): domain Bacteria; phylum Verrucomicrobiota; class Verrucomicrobiia; order Verrucomicrobiales; family Akkermansiaceae; genus Haloferula. The sequence continues at coordinate 26,486 of CBKZPU010000035.1, forward strand.
CCGTCCCGACGACGGCGCACCCGGACCGGCCGACGATGATCCATTCTATCGCGACCGCCGCCCGGGCAGCACGACCGATACCTTCCTCGGCTATGAGCAGCCGGCATTCGTTCACCGCCAGTTCGCGGAGAAGTTCGCGGCCATGGACACGAGCCGCAACCAGATCGGATCCTCGGACGCGGAAACCTATGCGAAGGTGATCGGCACCAATGGCTTCACCATCGCCAACGGCCCCGCCGGCGCGAATGACTTCGGCACCGACGGCGGCAATCAGGCGTCGTTCCTTTACCACGACCCCGAAGCCGATGTCGGCGGCACGCCCGGTGGTGGTTGGCCGGGCGGCGTGGCGCCGAAGCAGTATGTGGAGAACTCATCCACCCTGTCGCTGTGGGCGAAGCCGAACGGCGTCGGCGCGGGCTTCAAGATGTTCTTCTACTACACCACCGACGGCACCAATCCTGAGGGTGCGGGCGGCGATGGCACGGGCAGCACGCAGGTGGTGGAAATGAATTACTCCCACAACGAGGGCGGCGACGATTGGTGGGTCAATGCCAGCATCCCGAAGCCCGCCGGAGGCGCGACGCTGAAGTACAAGATCGGCATCCACAAGGAAGGCGCGTCGAGCGTCTATCCCTCCGGCCCGGTGTCCGTGACGCGCAAGAAGCGGATGATGTCCGTCTTTGAGATCGACGGCTTCAACGCCGGCGCGATCGTCCACGCGCCGCACAATGACTACGGCGCGCCTGAGACCGGCCTCGCCGAAGGCTTCCATGTCTTGCGCGCGCGGCCTTTCCTCAAGCGCGATGGCAAGGCATCGCTCTACAATGCCTTCGTCCAGACCTTCTACTACGACGCTAGTAGTCCGGAGGGCCAGATCGTGTTCCCGGCGTCGAATGGCAACACGGTCGGCGGCAGCGAATACGGCGTGGTGGTCCGTGCCGACCACTCGACCACCGAAGTCTGGTACAAGATCGACGACGGCGATGCCTCGAACAACGACGCGACCACCGGCGTGTCGAATGGCAACGGTGCCTGGGTGCGCGCTTCGGAAGTCACCCCGAACACCGCCATCGTCCCGGCCGACCCGGATCATGTCCGCGAGTTCCGCTTCAACTACGTCAACATTCCCGCCACCGGTAGCGCGACGATCCAGGTGCGCTTGAAGGAACTGAGTTCCTCCGGCGACAACGACCTTGCCGATGGTGCCGGTCATTTCACCACGCTGACCCGCACGGTGAACACGGCCGGGCCGGACCTGCGGATGTTCATCGCATTTCCTCCCGCGGATGGCAGCGGCATCGACGACAGCTATGTGCTGAAGGCGTATTTCTCGAAGGCACTCGCCAATGGCTTGAGCGAGGCCCAGCTGAAGTCGCGGTTCCTCGTTCGCTACGGCGCCGACGACACGTGGCCGGCCGGCGCGCAGGTGCTCGATTCCGCGGCGATCTCGATCGTTTACAACGAGACCGCGGACTATCACGCGCTGGCCTTCACGCTGCCGAATCTCTACGACGGCCGGCCCGAGTTCCTTCACCGGGTGGAGGTCGCGCACGATCGTCCCGATCCTGACGCCGACCTGCTCGCCACGCGGCGCGTGACGGCATCGCCGAGCACCAAGCCACGCGTGACCATCCTCCAGCCGCAGGAGTTCGACAGCAACGGCAAGCTGGTGGAAACCGTGCTGCCCGACGGGCCGGGTGCGGACGCGCTGGACTTCACCGTGCGCGTCGAGACCGACGTGCTGACCACCCAGGTCGATCTCGCGTTTGGCATCGGCAGCGGCTCTCTAACACCTGTCGATGCCGATCCGGGCACTCCCGGCATCCAGCCGGTGATTCAAGGTTCCAGCGCGTTCTGGGATTTCATCTGGCATATCACCGCGCCGGGCCAATTCCGGCTCGTCGCCACCGCCACCTCGCCGGGCGGAGTGAATACCGACAGTCGCAATGCCACGGTCATCTACCGGCAACTCGTCGCGGAAAACCCGAGCGACGCCGATGACGACGACGATGGTCTTTCGGACTTCGACGAGGGCACCGTCACGCCGCTGCCGAATGGTTTCCCGACCGATGACCCGCGCTACAAGCCGAACCCCGAGCAGTGGACCAACGGCGACATCCACATCCACAACGCGTATGGAAAATCCCACCCGCTGATGCCGGACAGCGATGGCGACGGCTTGCCGGACGGCCTTGAAGTCGGCTGGCGGACCGCTTCCGGTGCAACGAACACCGCGACCGACACGAACGCGGACGGGAAGCCGAACTTCATCGGCGACCTTGATCCGCCGTTCTACAACACGCTCGACAACCTCGGCTCGGTGCCCGGCGTGAATAGCGCCAGCGAAGGTGGCGACCGCGCGAAGCAGCTCTTCGGATCGACCACCGATGCCGGCAATCCAGACAGCGATGGCGACGGCTTGCCCGACGGCATCGAGGACGCGAACGCCAACGGCTGGGTCGATGGCGATGGCGCTTCGCTCGCGACCGGTGCTCCGCCGACCACCGGACGCAACTGGCCGAACGGCAAGATCGACAGCGGCGAGACTTGGCTCGAGACCTCACCCTCCGATGCCGATACCGACGACGACGGGCTCTCCGATGGCTCGGGCGAAGACAAGGACGCCAACGGCTTCATTACCGGTGACACGAACCAGGACCGGGTGTGGCAAGCCGGGGAGACATGGGTGGAAACGAACCCTCTCAAGGCTGACACCGATGGAGACGGCCTGCCGGACGGTTGGGAAGTCCGCTTCGGCTTGAACCCGCTCGACAACGGCAGCACGACCTACGATGGATCTACGGCAAACGTCGTAAATGGCGCCGCGGGCGATCCCGACGGAGACAATCTTACCAACACGCAGGAGTTGCTCGCCGGCACCGATCCCCGCGTGGACAACTCGGTGATCCTCCAGCCCGGCGAGGAGATCCTCATCGGGCCGGTGGGCGAGGACGACGCCATCGTCCATGGCAGCGTGACCAATCGCCAGGAGTTCACCGACTGGAGGAAGGAAGATGTGGTCGTGCTCGACGAGTTCGAAGGCGACGGCTCCGGCAATCAAGGCGGTGACACTTACCTCGCCTACGACGGCTTCGACAGCTCGCGCGACCTGGTTTCCTTCTACGCGCGCGACGGTGGCGATCCCTCGGTCGGCGGGACCGGCGACTTCTATTTCCGCGCCGACTTCCAAGACCTGAAGGCGTATGCGGAGGAAGGAAACCTCGACCTCTACGTCGTCATCGACACCGGCAACCCGGCCGTGGGCGAATACTCGCTGCCGGACCAAGTGGACACCGGCACGCTGATGCGCTGGGAAGCGGTGGTCGCCGTGTACAAGTCGAACAACGGCGCGGTGTATGTGGACACGAATCCGGCGAACAACTCGACTTCGGTCAACGAGAACCTCACGCCGAAGGGTGTGGTGCGCCGGGACCAGAACACGCCCGGTGGATTCAAGAAGGCCTACTTCGACAGCAAGCTCGACGCGGTGGAGTTTTCCATCAGCCGCCAAGCCTTGCTCGATGCCGGCTGGCTCGGCGATCCCGGCACCTTGAATTTCCAAGTCATCACGGTGCGCGACGGGACTCAGAACTCGCCGGTTGGTGCTGGCGATATCGGTGGCCGCACCGACATCCGCGACACGATCTACGACGACTGGCTCGCCGAGGACTACTGGCGCGACCAAGGTTACATCGGCCAGAACAGCGAGCTGCGGACGTGGTTCAACTACCACGGCCCCGACCGCGGCAAGCGCTCGAAGGTGATGCTGCTCCTCCACGGCAATGACGCGCTGATCACCGGCTCGGAGATCCAGGCGAAGATCAACAATGGCAATGGCGCGGGCTACTACCGGCCGCTCGACGTGCACGAGGCGTATGGCGCGAAGCTCGGCCTGCATCTCACCCCGACGCTTGCCTCGGCCATCGAGTGGGCATCCGTCGATCCTGCCGCGAACAAACCGTGGCGTGACGGTCCCGCCTTCAACGACCGCCTCGCCGAACTCAGCGCGGACGGCACGGTGGAAATGCTCGGCACCACCTTCGCCGACGCGCCGCTGCCCTACTTCAGCCAATCGTGGTTCAACGACAATGTCGCGCTGTCGAACCGTGCGCTGACCGCGATCTATGGTGCCGCTCCATCGAACAAGGTGCTCTGGATCCCCGAGCGCGTGATCGACGAGAGCGCGCTGGCGAAGGCGGCGGGCGCGGGATTCACCCATGTCTTCGCCGACCAGTTCCGCCACATCCTCGATCGCTTCGGCCGCCAGAGCGCGCTGCTCGACGATGGCTACCGCATCAACCGGATCAACGGGTTGAACGCGATCGTCATCAACGACCAGGCCTCCGACTTCCGCTTCCGCAATACCGACGGCGGGCTCGACCACAACCTCCGGCAGCTCATTTCCCGCAAGGCGCGCGGCGGCGAACAGCACCAGCTCCTCGTCCTCTTCAGCGGCTGGTCCGACTTCTCCAACAAAGCCAACGCCGATGCCTACGATGCGAACGTCGCTTGGCTCGCGAGCCGGCCGTGGATCGAGCTGGTCGGCCCGGATCAAGTGGCGCAAGGCGATGTCGATCTCTCGCTGCCGCCGGATGGCACGGGCGACACCTTCGCGTCGCTCGAGCGCGGCACGGTTTCCTTCCCGGCGAAGAAGGGGCCGCTTTGGATCGATCATAGCGCGGAAGGGAACTACGACTTCTGGTGGTTCGGCAGCAGCCAGGAGGAAAGCCTTCGTGACAAGGTCTTCGAGATTCGCCCCGGCGTGCCGGTGCCGTCGATCTTCGGCGTGCAGGAATTCAACGGCAGCGGCACGGGCATCGCGAAGAATGCCTGGGACGCCGTTTCGTCGCAGCCCGACACCCCGCTCGGCCGGCTGGCCCGCGGGACCTATCACGCGTCGAGCTACCTCGCCGGCTGGCACGACGAGGACAACGGCAATCTGAGCACCTACTCGACCGGCGCCTTCATCTACCCGGATGCGAGCTTCGACAATCTGGCCGGATTCGCGAAGCAGGCGCAGTCGCAGGCCCGCTTCGCCGCCATCTATCAGGCGGTCGCCGCTTGGGCCGCCGCGCCGCCAGCGACTGCCGAGGCGGTGACCCTCGATGTCGATCTCGATGGCGAGGTGGAATACCTGCTGCGCAACAACCAGGTCTTCGCGCTCTTCGAGGCGATCGGCGGTCGCTGCACCGCGGCGTGGTCGCGGGAGGCGGCCACCGGCCGGGTGCGGCAGATGGTCGGCAATCATCTCGCCTTCTCCGGCAGCGAGACCGAACAGGAAGGCGCGGCGAACCAGAATCCCGACGGCAGCGTGCTCGCCCGCCGCACCTCGGCCTTCAAGGACTGGTGGGCGGTCGGCGGCGCGGGCACCAATCAGTTCGTCAACGCGCTCTACACCGTGGCTCCCGCGCCGGCCGGCACTGGCTGGACCTTCAGCTCGCCGGGCGGGGCGATCGCGAAAACCATCACCCTGGGCGATTCGAGCGACACCCTCGTCGCGAACTACAACCTCGGCGCCGGCTATACCAAGCTCTACGTCCGCTTCGGCCTCTCGCCGGATCTCGATGATCTTCTCACCGGTGGGCAACAGGGCCTTTCGACCGAAGTGAGTCTCGCGGAAGTGATGGTCGCCAACTCGATGGCGGGTGGACTCGCGCTCGCATCGGTGAAGTTGGATTCGAACGTGACCTGTCAGGCGACCGCCACCGATGACGACTTCAACAACCAGGACACCATCGCGATGCGCAACCAGGCGCAGGTCCAGCAGGTCGAAGTGGAGAGCCAAAGTACGACGTTCACCGTATCTCTGTCGCTTGGCGGCACGACGACCGACGGCGACCTCGACGGCCTGCCAACCTCGTGGGAGCAAGCGAACGGGCTCGATGACAACGACGCCACCGGCAACAATGGCGCGACGGGCGATCCGGACGGCGACGGGGTCTCGAATCTCGATGAGTGGCTGGTGGGCATGAACCCGCAGCTTGCCGACATTTCCGCGTTTCCGCAGCTCGGCATCGAGAAGATCGCCGGCGGCTACCGCGTGAGCTTCCCGACACTTCCCGACCGGCTCTATCAGCTCCAGGTTTCTGAAACGCTTGGAGCTTGGGTGAATTCCGGTTCGCCCGCCAGCACCGCCGGTGCGCCGGGACCGGACACGCTGGAGATCGACGACACCACCAGCCTGCCGAAGCGTTTCTACCGCATGGTCATTTCGCCGTTGAGCCCATGAGAATCCTCGTTTCCCTCCTTGCACTCGGCGGCGTTGTCCATGCCGCGGGCACGCTGACCGTCAGCACGCCGGGCTACTCTCCAAACCGTAGCGCGGAATACACGACCAGCCACGTGTATCTCGATGAAGTCGCGGGAGACGCGGTTCCCATCACCTTCCGGTTCACGCCCGGCGTGGGTGATGTGAGCGACGTGGAACTCTGGACCAACGTGAACCGCCGCGACCTCGCGAATGCCGACAAAAACGCGGACGGTTATCCGGACGGCGTGGCCCCGATCAACGGCAACACCGTGACCGACTCTCCCGCCGACACCGATCCGGCGACCGGCCACTACTTCGCGCCGTTGAACATGTCCGATGCCGGTGGCGGTGCGTGGGAGATCACCGTGCCGGTGGCGAAAACGGGGGCCTACCGGGTTTCCGCGCGCTTCCGCACGGCATCGAATCCGGGAGTCTGGCAGTGGTACGGCTTGCGCGATCATTGCGTGGTCGCCGCGCCTGCGGTTGCCCGCGATGTGCGGCTTTACGAGATGAACGTCTTCAACATCGAGGCGAACGGCGACACGTTCTTCGACCGCTCGACGCTTGAAGACCTGCACAACGCCCCGGGCGCGCCGCACAATGGCGCCAATCGCTGGGACCTCGGCTACTTGAAAAGCCTCGGCTGCAACTGGCTGTGGTTCCAGCCGGTCCATCCGAACGGGATCGAGGGTCGCGAGATCGATCCGGGCACCAGTAGTCCCTACGATCCGGGCAGTCCCTACGCGGTGAAGAACTTCTTCGAAGTCAACGAGCTGATGTCGAAGAACTACAACGGCGGCAATTCGCTGGCCCAGAATCGCGCGGCGGCGATGACGGCGTGGCAGGACTTCGTCGCGGCTGCCGATACCGAGCAGGTCGGCATCATGCTCGACGCGCCGTTCAATCACACGTCCTTCGACGTCGAGCTGGCAGCGAAGGGCGTGGAGCTTTTCCAACGCGACGGCGAGCCGGCGTGGTCGCCGACGGATCAGATTCGCAACCGCGACGCGCGGTTCTTTTCGCG
>CBKZPU010000036.1:0-33615 GCA_966696705.1 uncultured Verrucomicrobiaceae bacterium
CGGATCCGGGAGATCGCCCGCCGATAGCGTCCCGCCCAGCGCCTTGGCCTGCGGCGCCGTCAGCACCGGCACCGCCGCAAGGGACACGGGGTCGAAGACGTTCAGCTCGAAGGTGCCTTCCTCGCCGCTGTCCGTGGTGGTCACCCACACCCGGTAGCGACGGCCTTCTTCCGGAGTGAATTCATACCACTCGTCGGTCCCGGCGAGCCCGATTCCGTCGTCGCCATCGATGTCCACGATGCCGCCGCCGGCTCCGAGCGCTTGAAGCTTCAGCGCCGCCTTGAAGTCCGCCGAGCGTAGCGAGATCGCCACCGGGCCGGTGCCGGACGGGAGATCCAACGCATACGATTGCCAAAGCCTCCCCCCACTCGTCCGGTCCAGCGCGCCCAGCCGGCCGGTCACCGCTCCGGGATAAGCCAAGGGGCGGTCGCCGTGGGCGAGGTCATCGGAAAACTCGACCCGCACCCGGTAAACGCCGATGTCCGCGGTCAGCGGGAAACGCCAGAGCGCGTCGGCCGTGCCGTCGCCCAGAATTTCCTCCGGCAGTTGCAGTCCGCCGGCCGCCGACCAAGGCCCGGCCAAGGTTGCCGCATGTTCCAGAATGTATTTCGCCTCGGGCGCCTCGGAGGGGCGCAGGTAACGAAGGTAAAGATAGCCGCCGGAGAGTTCCTTTTCGATCACTCCGCCGTCGGGCAGCGCCCATTCCTCGAAATTCGTCCGGCCGTTTTCATCGGGGTCGAGGTTTTCGCCGCTGCGGTCGTTCGCCCGCTCCCACGCCGCGTAATTCGGCCGGATGTGGCCGGTGATGAAGTCGCGGAAGTTCCCCACGCGCGTGTAAATCCCGTAGGCTCCTGGCTCCGCGCAGCCTTCGCCGAAGCTGACGATCCCCGCTTGCATCCAGCCCGGCGCACGCGGCGACGGGACGATCAATGGCCCGCCGCTGTCCCCTTGGCACGAGTCCTTGCCACCCTCCTCCAAGCCCGCCGCCAGCATGTTTCCGGTGAGCGTGCCGTCGTAAGCCGGCGTGGCATTGGCGACTTCCAGATCGATGATCGGTAGCTCCACTTCCTGCAAGCGGCTCGGAAAAGATCCCGTCCCGCCGGTCGTGTCGCCCCAGCCGGTCACGGTGGCTTCCACCCCCGGGATTTCATAGTCGCGATCATCGATCACCGGGATCGGCGTGCCCTCGGCCGGCTCCGCCAACCGCAGCAGGGCGAAGTCTCCGTCCATGGTGATATCGTTGTAGGTCGGCGAGAGGATGATCTCCGTCACCGCGATCCGTTGCGCACCGCTCCCCGGATTCGACAGGTCGTTCGTGCCCACCAGCACGTCAATGTCCTCCGCCCGGCTGCCGAGCACGCAATGCGCCGCGGTCAGCACCCAATAGGGATGAATCAGCGATCCGCCGCAGTAAAAGCCATCGTATTCGTCCGGCTCCCCCGCCTCGATCAGCCCGACCATCCACGGATACTCACCATCCGCAGCCGACCGGCCGCCGACGATCTTTGGCAAGACGCGAAAACCGTCCTTCTCCAGTTCTGCCTCGATCTTGGCCCGGCCGGCGCGCCGTTCCTTGGCGGTCGGATGCCGGCTTTCCGTCACCAGCCGCTTGTCGGCCAAGGCCGGGGCGGCGGTCATCCCCCATAGGGCCAGCACGGCGAAACAGGCGGCGCGAATCATCGCCGCGAGGTTCGCCGGTTTGAGGGAAAGGTCGAGCGGAGTTTGCTTTCAGGAACCCCACGATTCTGCCCGGGTGAATTGCCCTCGCAACGCCGGTGCCGGTAGCGGCCTGCGTGGATTTGCGCAGGAGGAAATGCCTTATTGTTAGTGTTTTCCGCTGGCGAAGTGCGGCTGACTGTGTCCATTGCGGAGCTTCACCGGATCCGTGATGTCCGGAGAAAACCCAAAACTTCGCATGCCAATTCGCACCAAGCCGAGATGGGGAATCTTCCTCGCTTCGATTCTTACCAGCCTGACCAGCTTTGCCGCAACCGTGCCCCCCGACGCCGTGTATCAAGAATCGGGCGGCTTGCTCGTGATGGAAGCGGAACGCACCCCGTCGTCGCTTGGCAGCGGCACCCAGCGATGGACGAGCTACCAGCCGGGCGACGCCAACTACGTCCATGGGGCGACCAACGGGGGCCACTTGGAATTCCTCGGCAACAGCTCGAACGGCGGCGATCCGCAAGCGCCGCTGACCTACACCTTCCGCATTCACGAGGCCGGATACTACCATCTCCACCTGCGCGCACGCGCCCGGCTCGATGGGGCTCCGGACGACAAGAACAACGACTGCTACGTGAAGGTCGCGGGTCTCAATGGCGCGACCTTCGGTCCCGGGCCCAACGCCGGAAATGACCACCTCGACGATGCCCCGCTGAGCCTGCTCACCCAGGACACGAAGATGTATGGCGGCTCGCCCAACGCGTGGGGCTGGGCCAACCAACTCGATGCCGGCGGCAGCTCGAACAAGCGCTGGCCGGTGTACAAGTTCAACGCCGGCTCGACGTACCGGCTCACCCTTTCCGGCCGCTCCATCAAGTTCAACTGCGACCGCATCGTTTTCCGGAAGTCCACGATCACCGACACCAGCGCCAAGTCAGCCGCCATGCCGGAATCCGCGCTCACCGGCGGTGGCAGTTCCGCCCCGGTCGTCACCCGCGTCGTCGTGGTGAATGCTGATACTGACACCGACCTGATGGAACTCACCCCCGGCGCGACACTCAACTTGGCTGTTACCGGGCCCAATCTCAACCTGCGGGTGGATACCTCGCCGCCCATCATCGGGTCGGTGAAGTTTTCCCTCGATGGCAATGCTTCCTACCGCACCGACCTTGCGGCTCCCTACTCGATCGGCGGCGACAACATCTGGGACGACTACCAACCGTGGACGCCCGCGGTGGGGAATCACACGCTCACCGTGACGCCCCACGCCGCGGGCGGCATAGCCGGCACTTCCGTCACGATGCCGTTTTCCGTGGTTAACCAGCTGCCGGAGGGATCGCCGGTCGCCGATGCGGGTCCGGACCGCGGCTTGGTGATGCCGGAGGAATCCACGACGCTGACCGGCTCCGGCAGCAGTTCCGGGGGAACCATCACCGGGTATTCGTGGAGCCAGATCGCCGGTCCCTTCGTGGCAGCCATGTCGGGACGGAACAGCGCCACGGCGACGTTGGATGATTTGGTCCAAGGCACCTACCGTTTCCGTCTGACGGTCACCAACCATCTCGGCCTGACCGGCTACGACGATGTGACAGTCGTCGTCGCCCCCGCGCCCGGCGCGCCGGTGGTGGACGCGGGTGCAGACCAAGTGGTAGTCCTTCCAAGCTCCTCGGCGACCTTGTCCGGCACCTCCACCGACCCGGCCAATTCGTTGTACTTTCACCTGTGGACCCAGTTGTCCGGCCCCAGCCTGGCGACGCGATCGGGGGAAACCACCAAGACCCTGACCGCCTCCACCCTGGTCGAAGGCACCTATGTCTTCCGACTGCGAGCCTTCAGCAACAGTGGCTTGGTCGGCGCCGACGACGTGGTCATCACGGTGACGGCCGGGTCGGATGGCATCACCGGCTTTGCTCCGCCCGTTCTCGAACGGACGACAACCGGTCCCGTCCGCCTGAGCTTCCGCGGCGTGGCGGGACGCAGCTACGAATTCCAGCGCTCCACCACGCTCGCCGGGTGGACCACTCTCCAGACGCTTCCCGCCGGGAGTGATGGTCGCGTCGAATTCACCGACAGCAATCCGCCGGCTGGCAATGCGTTCTATCGCTTGAGGACGCCGTGATAGGTGGCCGACATCGACAGATACCGCATCCTCAAGGCAGCGAGTCGCAAAATTCCCTGAAGGCGCGGACTTCCTCATCTCCCGCGACACCTGCGACGATGTGGCCGGCGAGGCTGCGGCCCAGAGCCGCCTGACGAGGTTCGAGATTCAGTTGATCGATTAGCGCCCGGATGATCGCAGCAAACGTGTTGCCGTTGTAGTTCGTAAAAGGTGCCAACCGGTGACACCGCCGGCAAAGGTCCGCCAAAGCGAGAAGATCCGTTTCCTCGAAACGATGCGATTCCCACAACTCCCGCGTCGCTTCGTAGCCGTCCGACGTGGGACCGTGGTGCGCGTTTTTGGCGGCACAGAGCTGCTCGTTTTGCCAAACGACAAGCGCCCAAGGAATCTCGGCAAGCCACACCCTGCGAATCATGAAGATCCTTCCTTGGCCTTCCTTTTCGCTTCTTCCAATTCCCGGACCCCGGTGCTTTTCAGGTAGCCCTTGCCGGTCTTGGCATACACCGGTTCAGCCTTGAAACGGTCCTGAATCGCCAAGCCTTCCCGCAGGATTGCCTGCGCGAGCGGATTGTTTCTGAAATCCGGGTTGTCCTTTTCGGCCATACTCAAACCTATGCCCGGCCCGCCTGCTTGGCAAGATCGCGACCCGCTTCGATCGACCTCAGAATGAAAGGAAGTTCTCCAAGATCCGCTTGCCATCCTGCGTCAGGATCGACTCCGGATGGAACTGCACGCCGTGGACCGGGTGCTCCTTATGCTGGAGCCCCATGATCACGCCGTCGGCGGTCCACGCGGTGATCTCCAGGCAGTCCGGCAGGGTCTCGCGCTTCACGATGAGCGAGTGGTAGCGCGTGGCCTCGAAGGGACTCGGCAGGCCGGCGAAGACGCTCTTGCCCTCGTGCAGGATCGGCGAGGTCTTGCCGTGCATGAGCTGCGCCGCGCGGACAACCTCGCCGCCATAGACCTGGCCGATCGACTGGTGGCCGAGGCAAACTCCCAGGATCGGCGTACTTGGGCCGAGCTTTTCGATCAGCTCGCAGGAAATGCCGGCTTCGTTCGGCGTGCAGGGCCCCGGGGAAATACAGATTCGCTCCGGCTTGAGCGCCTTCACCTCGTCCACCGTCAGCGCGTCGTTGCGCACGATCTTCATCTCCGCCCCGAGCTCGCCGAAGTACTGGACGAGGTTGTAGGTGAAGGAGTCGTAGTTATCGATGATGAGCAACATGGTCGGTCAGTCCTCCAGCGTTTTGGCCAAGGCGATCGCGCGGAGCATGCCCTTGGCCTTGTTGACGGTCTCGTTGTACTCGTAGGTCGGATCGGAGTCCGCGACCACGCCGGCACCGGCTTGCACGTAGGCCTTGCCATCCTTCAGCAAACAAGTGCGCAGGGTGATGCACGAGTCGTGACCGCCGTCGAAGCCGAAGTAGCCGACGGCACCGGCGTAGGCGCAGCGCTTGCTCTTCTCGAGTTCATTGATCACCTGCATCGCGCGGATCTTCGGCGCACCACTGACGGTGCCAGCAGGGAAGGTCGCGCGCAACACGTCGTAACTACTATGAGTCTCGTCGAGCGTTCCGGTGACATTCGAGACAATGTGCATGACGTGGCTGTAGCGCTCCACGATCATGAAGTCATCGACCTTCACGCTGCCGTGCTTGGCGATGCGGCCGACGTCGTTGCGGGCCAAGTCCACGAGCATCAGGTGCTCGGCGCGCTCCTTCGGATCGGCCAGCAGGTCGGCGGCAAGCGCGTCGTCTTCTTCCGGCGTCTTGCCTCTCCAGCGTGTGCCGGCGATTGGACGGATGTCGATGCGACCGCCGATGGCGCGCACATGGACTTCCGGCGACGAACCCACCAAGGCGAAGTCACCGAGTTCCAGGATGAACATGTACGGCGATGGATTCACGTGGCGCAGCGCGCGGTAGAGATCGACCGGCGAGCGGTGGAAATCGGTGGCGAAGCGTTGGCTCGGCACGAACTGGAACACGTCGCCCGCGGCGATGTATTCCTTGCCGCGCAGCACCATGGCCTCGAACTCGGCCTGCGTGGTGTTGCTTTCCGCCGGCGGCGTTTCGATCGGCACGAGCCCGTTGAGCGCGGGCACGTGCAGCGGTCGGTTCAGCATTTCCACCAGCGCGGAAATCTTGCCACGCGCGCTTTCATAGGCCTCCTCCAGCGAGGCATGATCGCCGGTGAAGGCGTTCGCGATGATCTGCAAGCGGTGCAGGCGCTGGTCGAAGACGATCAGCGTGTCGGCGAGCAGGAAAACGGCGTCGGGGATCCCGAGTTCGTCCTTCGGCGCGGCGGGTACCGTCGGCTCGAACTGGCGGATCGCATCGTAGGCGAGGAAGCCGACCAGCCCGCCGCAGAAGGGCGGCAGGTTGCCGTGCGACACCGGCTTGTAGGGGGCCATGTGGCGCTCCAAGGCGGCGAGCACGTCGTCCTCGACCGCGAACTTTTCCACCGCCGAGCCCTCGCGGATGACGAGGTTCTTGTCGCGGGCCTCGATGACCCGGCGCGGGTTCGTCCCGATGATCGACCATCGTCCGCTCTTGTCCGTGCTTTCGGCGCTCTCGAGCAGGAAGGAATGACGCGCGTCGCGCACCTTGAGGTACGCCGACAGCGGCGTCTCGAAGTCCGCGGCAAGTTGGGTGTAGAGCGGGACAACATTGCCCTGCTCAGCCAGCTTGCGGAAGGCCTCGAACGACGGTTCGACCGGGATGGGATTCACGACGGGCGGGAGCATGGCCGCGAACGGCCGGGGCGCAAGCCCGCAGCAGGGCCGCCTCCTCCGCGGGAACCCAGGCCGCGACCGCGGTCAGCCGTTTCGAGACTGGTGTCGACCGGAGCCTTCGCGACAAATGTCGGCCATGTCCGGCAAGTGGCGGTCGTTTCCGGGAAGCCTGAGGGAAAAGCTGCCTGTCGCCCTGCTGGGCGTGGCGGTGCTTGGCACGGCCGGGGCACCCTTGGGCATCTGGTCGAGCCACATCGAGCGGATGAGCCACTTCCGCCTGTGGTGGCTCGGGCTGCTAATCGGCTTGGCCGTGCTATTCCTCAAGCGCCGGCAGCGACTGCTCCCGGCCGCGACAACGGCGATGGTCGTGTGGGCTGCAGTTCCGCTGGTTCCCTTTTGGGTCCCTGCCGCGAGGCCCGCGACCGGGCCAAGCCTCAAGTTCGTCGCTTGGAACCTGTTGTGGGAGAACCCTCGGAAAGACGAAGCCCGCCCTTGGATCCTGCAAGAGAACGCCGACGCCGTGCTGCTGACCGAGTGCACCTTCGAGTGGAACAACTGGCTCGCCGCCCTGAAGCGAACCTATCCATACCAGCTCTCCAGTGGCCGCGATGGCGCGGAAGGAATGTGGTTGTTAAGCCGCTACCCACTCGACGCCCCCGATGCCGATGGCCTCGCCGCCGCGAAACCGTGGATATCGACGGTACTGCACACTCCCCAAGGGCCGGTACGGGTGATCGGAATGCATCCGCGCACGCCTCGCTCGGGAGCGCGTTTCGACCAGAGGAATGCCCAGTACGACCGAGCGGCGGACATCGCCGCGAACGCCGGGATGCCGGTGGTAGTGCTCGGCGACCTGAACTGCACGCCGTTTTCGCCATGGTTCCGGAGGCTGCTGAAACGCGGAAAGCTCCGCGATTCCGCGCTCGGTTTCGGTCTTCACTCAACGTGGCGGAGCAACGGCATCGGACTCCCTATCGACCACATCCTCGTCAGCGAAGGCTGGCGGGTGATCCAGCGAACCGTCCATCCCGACCGGATGGGTTCCGATCATCATCCGGTGATCGCGGTGCTGGTCCACCCTACCGGTTAGCACTGGATCGACGGAAAATGCGCTCCCGCCGGCGGGGTGTAGTCGCCCAGCGACATGTAGGAGAGGACTTTCCCGGTCCGGTGGCCGGCAGCCATCGCCTTGCGGAATAGCCCCGGACGGGCCATCGGGCAAATGAACTTCGCCACCGGCGGCGGCAGGTGGCGGGCGGCTTGGGCTGCGAGGGCGAGCAGGCCTTCTTCGGTCTCGGCGCCGGCATGGCCGAACAGGGTCGCGAACAAGTAAGCAACCGGCTTCCCGTCGCGGAGCTTCAGGAAACCGGGCACCTGCCACTCGATCAACTGCGCCGCATCGCCGGCCCGCGAGAAGCCGTAGGCCAGCCGCGACAGCTCCGCGATGGCCGGCAGGTCGTCCGCCGTGATGGGTCGCACCGCCGGGTCCTCCTCCGCCGCGGGCGTCGCCTGCATCAGCACGGCGCTGTCCCGCCAGTCAAAGCCCAGCGCGGTGTAGAGCGACAACGAGGTAATGTTGAGCGCCTCTTGGAAAAGCCGCACCTGCCGAATCTCCCGCCGCCGGGCCTCGTCGATCACCCACTGCATCAGCGCGCGGCCGATGCCTTTCGACTGGACCTTGGGATCGACGGTGATCGGCCCGACGCCCGCGACCTCGTCGGCGAAGGTCAGGAAATTCGAGCCGACGACCTGCCCATCGAGCACCGCCATCACGCCGGTGTAGTCCGGCCGTTGGACGGTCTGGCCGATGATCATTTCCCCGACCTCGGGGGCGGGAATATCCCGCTCGACACCGCAGCGATCGTGGAGGGAGGAAAATGCCTCGTGGCAGATGACGGAAAGCCGCGGGATGTAGTCCGCGGTAGCGGGAACGAGTTCAAGCGCCATGGCGCGAGTCAATCGGCCATGTGCGGACCTTTCAATGGTCCGTTTGGCCCATCAGTGCTTCGTCTTGCCGCGAAACGCATGGGCCCATTTGTGCTCCCAGACGTGCAACCACGGGTGGGCACCGTGATGGTCGGGCGCCTCGTGTGCCGAATAGGCGACACCCGCGACCCACAGGACCGGCACCAGTATCAGTGACAGGCCCACCGTGGCGAGGGACAGCCAGAGGGCGCAAAACACCATCAGAACGTTGCCGACAGTCAGGATCCCTAATCCGGCGAGGTAGTGGTGCTTGTAAAGGTGCCCCAAGCCGGGGAGCACGCTCAGCAGGGCGGCGACCTTGTTGCGGTCCACGTCCCGCCAGGCATCGAACAATTCCTTCATGGCGATCAAAGCTCCTTTCTCACCTGTCAGGCTGCCACACGAAGCACGCCGAAGCAAGAAGCCGATTTCCGGAATCCCCGGGTGAAATGATCGCCGTTCCCGCTCCGTTCTGGCGTCACGCCATCCGGCCCCGCAACATCCCTTCCAGCATGAAACTGCCATCTCTCCTCGCCCTCACGGGCGCCCTCGCCCTCTCCGCCCACGCCCAAGAAACCAAGCCGCTCAAGGTGATGCTGATCACCGGTGGCTGTTGTCACGACTACAAGAACCAGACGAACATCCTGAAAAAGGGCCTGGAGGAGCGGATCAATGCCACCGTGGACCAGATCCACGTGGATGATGGCAGCACCAAGCCGGCGCTCCCGATCTTTGGAAATCCCGACTACGCCGCCGGCTACGATCTGGTCATCCACGACGAGTGCGCCGCCGACGTGAAGGACGTGGAGACGGTGAAGGGCGTGCTCAAGCCGCACGTCGATGGCACCCCGGCCATCGCCCTCCACTGCGCGATGCACAGCTACCGGGTCGGCGAGTTTCACAAGAAAGCGACCAAGGAGGACGACAAGATGTGGTTCGAGCTGCTCGGCCTGCAATCCAGCGGCCACGGCCCGCAAAAGCCGATCGACATCAAGTTCACCGACACCAGCCACCCGGTCACCAAGGGGGCCAAGGATTGGACCACCATCAACGAGGAGCTCTACAACAACGTTGACGTCCACAAGAGCGCCTCGCCGCTGGCCACCGGCACCCAGGAGAAAGCCGAGGCCATCGTGGTATGGACCAATCTCTACGGCCCGAAGAAGACCCGCGTCTTCGCGACCACCATCGGCCACAACAACGCCACCGTGGAAGACGCGCGCTACCTCGATATGGTCGCCAAAGGCGTGCTGTGGGCCACCGACAAGCTCGACACCCAAGGCCGGCCGAAGCCGGGCTACGGGCGGCCGAAGAAGTGACCGCCGGGCCGGGAGATCGGTGACTCCCCGCGGATTCGTTTCCGCCTTGCCGCCGGCCGGGAACAAGATGTTAGGGTGGAATTGTGTCTCGCTCCCCGAGGTGGGGAGCGGCGCGTGAACCCCCGACAAAACCAAGGAAGACATGAAATTCCGTATCCTGCTCACTGCCCTCCTCCTCGCCGCCGGTCCGCGTGCTCACGCCGGCAGTCCCGTCCCGGCTCCGGAATGGCTCGCAGGCGTTTCCCACAATGGCCTGCTGGTCATGTTCCCCAGCGACGACCCGTTTGACGTGATCAAGGTCAAGATCAAGGGCCTTCAGAAGAAGGAGAAGATCCTCGGCATCGATAAGCGGCCGGCCAACGGCCAGCTTTATGCACTCGGCAGCACGAGCCGCCTCTACACGATTAATTGGGAAACCGGCCAGGCGACCCAAGTCGGTAGCGCTCCCTTCGACACCCTGTTGAATGGAACGTCATTCGGCTTCGACTTCAATCCGGTGGTGGACCGGATCCGGGTGGTGAGCAACACGGGCCAGAATATTCGCCTCAATCCAGACACCGGCGCGATCGCCGCGGTCGATGCCAGCCTCGCCTACGCCGGTGGTGATCCAAACTTCGCGGCGGTCCCCGACGTGACGGCGGCCGCCTACGACACCAACGACAACGACCTGCTCACCACTACCACCACCCTGTATAACCTCGACCCAGGACTCGATATCCTGACGATTCAGAACCCGCCGAACAACGGCACGCTGAACACCGTCGGTCCGCTTGGCGTGGAAGCAACTGAGATCGCTGGCTTCGACATCGCCGGCAGCACCGGCACCGCCTACGCCGCGATCGTCGTGAAACAGGGCAAAAAGAAAAAGTATCGCTCCACGCTGTTCACCATCAACCTCACCACCGGTGCCGCGACTTCGCTCGGCAACATCGGCGGCCCATGGCCGCTGACCTCGCTGACCGCCTTGGGACCGGTCGCGGTGCTCGAGTGATTCCATCGGTCTGATATCTGACCTCCAAAGCCGGAGCCTATTGCGGGCTCCGGCTTTTCGCTTTTCCCGTCGGCGCTGACAACCGGAGAGCCGGAGGTCTCCGTGGAATCGAAGTTGCATGGTGTTAGAAAGGCTGCTTGGATGGCAGGGAACTTTCCCTCGAGTCCCATGATCAAGGAATTCAGAGAATTCGCCTTCAAGGGCAACCTCATCGACATGGCCATCGGCATCATCATCGGCGGGGCCTTCGGCACCGTGGTGAAATCGCTGGTCGATAACCTGTTCATGCCGCCGCTGGGAATGGTCATCGCAGGGGTCGACTTCAAGAAGCTGAAGATCATCCTCCGCGACGGAGTGCCACCGAAGCTCGAGAACGGCAAGGAAGTGGCCGCCGCGGTCCCCGAGGTCGCGATCAACTACGGCCAGTTCATCACCGACTTCATTTCGTTCATGTTGGTCGCCTTCGCGGTCTTCATCGTGATGAAGAAGGCCTTGGGAGTGCTGAAACGCGAGAAGGAGGCGCCTGCCGCGCCTCCTGCTCCGACGACCGAGGAAAAGCTCCTCACCGAGATCCGCGACCTGCTCAAGAACAAGGCTTGATCCGCGCACGCGGTCTGCTCGCCTACGGGCCGTGCCCGCGGAGCCCTTCGATTTGACCGAGGTCCTGCCTTTCCTCGCGGGGAACGGCTGGCGCGGCATGGCGCGCCGCAGCTTGGAGCGCTTGCTCGGGCTCGGAAGGGTCCGCAGAGCCTTCCGCCAAGCCGCGGAAGGCTCCGCGGAACCCTTCACCGAGGCTTTCCGGGCCTTCGGCCTCGCGGTCGATGCCCCGGGGTTCGAGGAGGCGGTGCCGCCAACTGGCCCGGTGGTGGTTGTCGCCAACCATCCCTTCGGCGGAGCGGATGCCCTGGCACTCGGCTCGCTGTGCCGGACGCATCGACGGGATTCCTTGCTGCTGGCGAATCGCATGACCGCGGGCATTCCGGCGATCGGGCCGCTGACGATCCCGCTGTCGATCCTGAACGAGGAAGCCGCGGCCCGCGACAATGCCCGCTCGCTGCGGGCCGCGCTGCAACACCTGCGCGGTGGCGGCTTGCTCGCCTGCTTTCCCTCCGGCGAAGTCGCGTCGCTCCGTGACGGCAAGGTCGCCGAGGGGCCATGGTCGCCCCACATCGCCGCGCTTGCCTTGAAAGCGAAGGCGGATCTCGTGGTGGTCGGCTTTCCGGGCCAAGCTGCCGATTGGTTTCACCAAGCCGGCAAGCTGCATCCCATGGTCAGGACGGCGCTCCTTCCGCGCGTGCTGCTGTCGATGCACGGCCAGACGATTTCCTGCCAGACGTCCCGCATTGGCTTTGAGGAAGTCGCGTCGATGTCACCGCAGGACTTGGCGGCATATCTGCGAGAGAGGTCGGTCGGAAGCTGACCTCCCCTTGTGACGAGAACGTCGTCCATCGTTCATCGACCGGCCCCGGAAATCAGGGCGTGATCGCGGTCACAGCACGGTCCGCTGCATCGCTCCCGGCGATGGTCGGGACGGAATTCTCAATGAGACGACCAGCGGCAGTCCGGACATGCTGGCAGGCGAATCGCCATGAACGACTCCCAACAGCCCATCGCCCCGCCGGTGGATCCCACCGAGCTCGCCGGGGAAATCGCGATCCTGAACCGCCGTGGGCCCTTGGCCTCGCAGGGCCGCTTCGATGTCTTCCTCGCCTCCGCGTGGGAGATTCCCGCGCTGCTTCATGAAATCGGCCGGCTGCGCGAAATCACCTTCCGCCAAGCCGGGGAAGGCACCGGCAAGCCGCTCGATCTCGATCCCTTCGACGCCAGCTACCTCCACCTATTTCTCTGGGACCGCGAGGGTGGCCGGGTGGCGGGCGCCTATCGACTCGGCTGCACCGACGTGCTGCTGGCGGCCGGCGGACCCGGTGCCCTTTACACCTCCACCCTCTTCGACTTCGAGGTGCCTTTCCTCGACTACCTGCGGCCTGCCTTGGAGCTCGGTCGATCCTTCGTCGCGCCCGACTACCAGAAGTCGATCCACCCGCTGGGCCTGCTTTGGCGCGGGATCGGCCGCTTCGTGGCGGAGCGGCCGCGCTACGGCCGGCTGTTCGGACCGGTGAGCATTTCCCGCGACTACACGGCCTATTCGCAGGATCTCATCGTCCGCTTCCTCCGCGACCGGAGGCAGGATCAGACGGTCGCCCGCTGGGTTCGGCCGCGCCATCCCTACGGCGGGCTTCCCGCGGACGAAGGGATCAGCCGGCGGCTCCAATCCATCGAGGAAGTCTCCGCCGCGGTTTCCGCCGCGGAACCCGACCGCAAGGGCGTGCCAGTGCTGCTGCGGCAGTACTTGAAGCTGAATGCCACGCTGTTGGAATTCAACGTGGACCCGGATTTCTCGGACGTGCTGGACGCCCTCGTGCTGGTGGACCTGCGGCAGGCTCCCGCCACGGTGCTCACCCGCTACATGGGCGACGATGGCTACCGGGCCTTCTCGGAGGCCGCGGTCCCGCGGGTTGCGTGAAGGTCAGGTCACTTGGCCTTCACGATGATCTTGCCGAACATCTTGTCGAAGTGTCCGGGCGAGGAGCAGAAGAACGGATACTCGCCCGGTTCACCCGCGACGAAGTTCAGCGTGGTAGTCTGACCGCCCCCGATGAGCCGGGTGCTGCCGACCATCTGTGCCTTCGACTCCTTGTCGGTGGGCACATAGCCGGTGGCCGTGGCCGCATTGCACTTGGCGGCGAACTGGATGACCGTGTTGCCCGGCTTGAGCAGCACCACGTTGTGCTTCATCGACTTCTCGCCCTTCGCGCTGGTGTTCTTGAAAACCAGCGAGACCTTCTGGCCGCTGACCACCTCGAAGGAGGTCTTGCTATAGACCATCCGGTCGTCGGCGCTGAGTTCCAGCTTCACCACCTCGGCCGCATGGGACACGGCCGAGGCAATCGCGAAGGAGGCGAGGAAGGCGCGCATCGGCTTACTTCTTTTTGCCGGCTTCATCGAGCTGGGCGCGGGTCACCTGCGCCTTGATGTCCTTGAACTGCTCGCGGAATTTCTTCGCGTCTTCCGGGGTCACCACCGAGGCGGTGTTGCCGAAGGAATTGCGGACGTAGGTCATCACGCCGGCCAGCTTCTCGTCGTCAAGCTGCGCTTCCAGCGGTGCCATGATGCCGAGGATCTGGGTATTGGCGGGGTCTTTCACGATGCCCTTGAGCACGGCGAGCGCGAAGGCGGCGGGTTCGCCGGTCGCGATCTTGGAACCGGCCAGCGAGGGCGCCATTTTCTTGTCGGGCGGAATCGCCATGCCCGTGCCGTCGGCACCGTGACAAGCCATGCAAGTGGCATAGGCGGTCTTGCCGATTTCCATCAGCTTGGCCTTCTGGGCGTCATCGGCGGAAGCGACGGCCACGGTGGCGGCGAGGAGCGAGAGAGCGAGGTATTTCATAGATCGTTGCGGCTGCTCCGCTACGATGGGTGGTCCGGCCCCCTTTCGCAACCACGGCGGCGCGTCATTTTTCGTGTCAGCGCCGCCGCCGCGAGGCCGGCCTGCCCGGAAAGTGCTGCTTTCCCCCTGGGTTCCCCCGGGATTGACCCCGGCGGGGCATTTCCCTAGTTCCAAGCCCGGTCGTAACGACCGCCACTTCCATGTCCACGGCTCCCACCATCATCTACACGAAGACCGACGAAGCCCCGCTGCTCGCGACCTACTCGTTCCTGCCGATCGTCCAGGCGTTCACGAAGCACTCCGGCATCACGGTGGCAACCCGGGACATCTCGCTGGCCGGCCGCATCATCGCCCAGTTCCCCGATTTTCTCACCGAAGAGCAACGCATCGGCGACCACCTCGCCGAACTCGGCGCGCTGACCCACAAGCCCGAGGCGAACATCATCAAGCTGCCGAACATTTCCGCCTCCGTTCCCCAGCTCAAGGCAGCCATCGCCGAATTGCAGGCAAAGGGCTACAAGCTTCCGGATTTCCCGGAGAACCCGCAGACCGATGCCGAAAAGGACATCAAGGCCCGCTATGCCAAGGTGATGGGCTCCGCGGTGAACCCGGTGCTGCGCGAGGGCAACTCCGACCGCCGTGCTCCGAAGGCGGTGAAGGACTACGCGAAAAAGCACCCTCACTCGATGGGAGCTTGGAGCGCCGACTCGAAGACCTCCGTCGGCACCATGGGCGGCAAGGGCGACTTCTTCTCCAACGAGAAATCGGTGACCGTCCACCACGCCACCGACGTGAAGATCACCTTCACCGGCGCCGATGGCAGCGTGAAGGTTCTCAAGGAGTCCACCCCCCTCAAAGCCGGCGAGATCATCGATGCCACCTTCATGAGCAAGGCGGCGCTGGTTTCCTTCCTCGAAGCGCAAATCGCGAAAGCCAAGGCCGATGGCGTTCTGTTCTCGCTGCACATGAAGGCCACCATGATGAAGGTCAGCGACCCGATCATCTTCGGCCACGCGGTCGAGGTGTTCTTCAAGGACCTCATCGCCAAGCACGCCGCGACGCTCAAGGAACTCGGCGTCGATTTCCGCAATGGCTTCGGCGATCTGGTCGCGAAGATCGAGAAGCTGCCCGCCGGGAAGAAGGCCGAAATCGAAGCCGACATCCAGGCCGCCTACGCCAATGGCCCCGCGCTTTCGATGGTGAACTCCGACAAGGGCATCACCAATCTCCACGTGCCCAGCGACGTCATCGTCGATGCCTCGATGCCCGCGATGATCCGCGCCGGTGGCAAGGTCTGGGACGCGCAAGGCAAGACCGGCGACACGCTCGCCGTGATCCCGGACAGCTCCTACGCCGGCATCTATCAGGCGGTCATCGACTTCTGCAAAAAGAACGGCGCGCTCGATCCCAAGACCATGGGCTCGGTGCCGAACGTCGGCCTGATGGCCCAGGCCGCCGAGGAATACGGCTCGCACAACAAGACCTTCGAGATCCCCGCCAAGGGCACCGTCACGGTCACCGATGCCGACGGCAAGGTCCTGCTCTCGCACGACGTCGAGGAAGGCGACATCTGGCGCGCCTGCCAGACCAAGGACGCCGCGGTGCAGGATTGGGTGAAGCTCGCCGTCAACCGCGCCCGCGCCACCGGCGATCCGGCGGTCTTCTGGCTCGACAAGAACCGCGCGCACGACGCCCAGCTCATCGCCAAGGTCGAGAAGTATCTCAAGAACCACGACACCGCCGGCCTCGACCTGCGCATCCTCGCGCCCGCGGAAGCGTGCACCTTCTCGCTCGAGCGCATCGTCCAGGGCAAGGACACCATTTCCGTCACCGGCAACGTGCTGCGCGACTACAATACCGACCTCTTCCCCATCCTCGAAGTCGGCACCTCGGCGAAGATGCTCTCCATCGTCCCGCTGATGAATGGCGGCGGCCTCTTTGAAACCGGTGCCGGTGGTTCCGCGCCGAAACACGTCGAGCAGTTCCTCCAGGAGAACTACCTGCGCTGGGATAGCCTGGGCGAATTCTTCGCGCTCGCGCCATCCTTCGAGCACATCGCCGAGACCTTCAAGCTGCCGCGCGCCAAGGTGCTGGCCGACACGCTCGATGCCGCCACCGGCAAGTTCCTCGAGTTCGACCGCTCCCCGGGCCGCAAGCTCGGCACCATCGACAACCGCGGCTCGCACTTCTACCTCGCCCTTTACTGGGCTCACGAGCTGGTCGAGCAGACCGACGACCTCGAGCTGCAAGCCATCTTCGCACCGGTGGCCGAGCAACTCGCCGCCAACGAAGCGAAGATCGTGGAGGAACTCAACGCCGTGCAAGGCAAGCCGGTGGACATCGGTGGCTACTACCAGCCGGACGATGCCAAGGCGTCTGCGGCGCTGCGTCCGAGCGCGACGTTCAAGTCGATCCTGGAGATGATCTGAAGTCCGGGCGTCAAAGTGACCCCCGGTGCTTTCCAAGCCCGCCGCACAAAACGGCGGGCTTTTTTGTCTCCGTAGGTTTTGCTGGGGAGATTTCGCTAGGTTGTGCCTTGGGGGCTCATGGTGTCAGCTGACGCCATTGGTCGGCGGCGTCTTGCCTGCGAGGAACACCCGGCACACTGGTCAGGCAGCCGTTCTTGCCATCCCCGCCCCTAACGGCTTTCATGAATCATGCACGACCTCCACATCCACCTCGGCGGGGCGGTGCCTTCGCCGGTCTTGTGGGAAATCCTCTGTGACAACGGGCTGAGGACCGAGTTCGACAACTTCACCAGCTTCCACGAGTCGCTCACCGCGCGGCCGGACGAGGTGGCGTCGCTCGACGATTTCCTCGGCCGCTACTTCGAAGTCACGGAAGAAATCCAGTCGTCGCCCTCGGCCGCGAGCGTTTCCGCGTATCAGGTCGTGGCCAAGGCCTACCGCCGCGCGCAAGTCACCGCGCTCGAGCTGCGCTTCAATCCCTTCAAGCGCGTCCGCCATGGCTTGCACACGATGGACGCGATCATCCTCGCGGTGATGCAGGGACTGGAGCGCGCGTCACTCCACTACGGCGTGGCCACCGGCATCATCCTGTCGCTGGGCCGCGACCTGCCGTTAGAGGCGAATTGGCAGATCATCGAGGCCGCCATCAAGTGGCGCAGCCGCGGCTCCCTCAATGGTGCGAACGGCGTGGTCGGCATCGACATGGCCGGCCCCGAATCGCGCTCGCTGGAACTCAGCAGGCCATGGCTCAGCGAGGTGACCACGATGATGGAAAAGGCCCGCGAAGCCGGCTTGAAGATCACCTACCACGTCGGCGAGAGCGAAGGCACCGGCGCGGAAGGCATGCTGCGGGTGATCGAGGCCATCCACCCGGACCGCATCGGCCACGGCATCGAACTGCGCCGCGCCGAAGGCCGCCTGCGCGAAAGCCTGATCGCCCGCCTCCAGGACGAGGGCATCTGTCTGGAGCTGTGCCCCACCGTCAACCGCGTGACCCGCGTGGTGCCGGATTTCCAATGGCTCGGTGGCTTCGTGCGGCTGCTCGCTGCCAACGACGTGCCGTTTTGCATCAACACCGACAACCCCTACCTCGTGCACACGAACCTGAAGAAGGAGCACGAGATCGTGGGCACCGAACTCGGCGAAGACGCGGAGCCACTGCTGAAGCTGGCGACGCGGCACGCGATCCAGCACCGCTTTCTGACCGCCTGAACGCTCAGGCGGGCGCGGCGAAATTGACCATCCACCGGACGCGGAAGCGGTCGGTGAGCGAGCCGAAATACGCGCCCCAGAACATGTCCTGCAGTGGCATCTCGACCTTGCCGCCCTCGGCCAATGCGGTGAAGAGCCGGTCGGCTTCCTCGCGCGTGTCGGGCTCGAGGTTGATGTGGATGTTGTTCCCCGGCTTGCAGTTGAAGCCCATCGACTCCGGCGCGTCGGTGCCCATCAGGACGTGACCGCCAAGGATGGGTAGCTCCACATGCATGACGAGGTTCTTGTCCTCATCGGCAAGCGGCTGCCCGGGATTCGGCGGCACGCTGTCGAAGCGGTGGATCGGTCCGAGATAGTCGGTCTGGAAGACGGACTTGTAGAACGCGAACGCTTCTTCCGTGTCGCGGGAGAAATTCAGGTAGGTGCTGGTTCTGGCCATGGCTTCCTAGTGGGATGCAATCCAAGCGATCACCTTGTCCGCCAGTTTGTCAAAGGCGACGACGGACTGCGCGAGATGTTCCTCCTTCGTGTCCTCGATCTTGTTGTGGCTGATGCCGTGGAGGCTCTGGACGAACATCATCACCGTCGGAATTCCGGCCGCCGCGGCTTCGGCGGCATCGTGCAGCGGACCGGATGGCAGGCGGTGCGAGACCCCGCAGGTTTCGCGGATGGCCTCGTCGCACAGATCGATCAATTCGTCATGAAAGGGCCGCGGCGCGATCTGCCAGATACGCTCCCAGGTGACGGAGACGTTGCCTTCGTTCGCGAATCGCTCGCTGGCCTCGCGCGCTTCCAACAGCATGGTCGCGAGCTTCGCCGGATCGAGGTGGCGCTGGTCGAGGGTGATGCGGCATTCCTCGACCACACTGGTGACGATGCCCGGTTTCGTCGTGCACGAGCCGATGGTGCACACGCCTTCGCCGCTGCGTTCGGCGATTCGATAGATTTCGGCTGCCATCTTGGATGCCGCGAGAAAGGCATCGCGGCGGCGGTTCATCGGCGTGCTTCCGGAATGGGCGGCTTGGCCATGGAAGGTGATCGCATGGCGCTCCACGCCGAAGGTTCCGAGCACCGCGCCGAGTGGAAGATCGAGGTCCAACAGCACCGGGCCTTGCTCGATGTGCAGCTCGATGTAGGCGGCGGCATTCGCAAGTTCCTTGCCGCTCGCTTTGACGTTCTCGAAGTCGATGCCGCACGCGGCGAGCGCATCGGGCAAGGCAATGCCGTCCTTGTCACGCAGGCCGCGCGCCTCGTCCATGTCGAGATTTCCCGAACAGGCGGAGGACCCGAACAGGCTCTTGCCGAAGCGCGCGCCTTCCTCATCCGCCCAATCGACGACGCGCACGGTGACCGGCGGCTTGCCGTCGTACTGGGCATTGAGGCGGCGCAGGATTTCCACGCCGGCCAGCACGTTGAGGCAGCCATCGAGCCAGCCGCCATTCGGCACCGAGTCGATGTGGCCTCCGATGATCAATGCCTTCTCTGATTCGCCGCGCAGCGTGGCCCAGACGTTGCCCGCCTCGTCGGTGTGAATGTCCACGGGCAGATCTTTCAGCAGACCGCGATACCATGCGCGGGCCCGGGCCCAGGTGTCGGTGAACGCCACGCGCTGCGCACCATTTTCATCGCCGGTGAGTTCGCGCAGTTGCTTCAGCTCGGCGATGGTTCGCTGGGGGTCGAGAGTCATGACTTCAATCGAAGTGCAGGTCCTTCTTCTTCGGCCGGAACGCCACCTTGTCCTTGGGCAGCCCGGCCTTGAGGATCTCCTCGGCACGGCGGATCTGGGTATCCACGCACTTGAGCAAATCCGCCGGGTCGTAGGGCGTGATTTCGTTCGGTGGCACGCCGATGCCTTCGATGCCCTTGCCGCCATTGAAGCGACCCTTGTTGCTGGCCACCGAGTAGAAGACCTTGAACATGCCACTCGGCACCGCCAGCCGGTCCTTCGATGATGAACAGCCAGCCGTCGGAGAATCGCCGATCATCCACGCGCGGCCATCTTCCTTGAACTGGCCCGCGATCGTTTCGCCCGCCGAGCGCACGCCGGCATCGACGATGACGACCATCGGCCCCGTATAGGGCGCGGGTCCGGCGCTGCGGTACTGACGCCAGCTCTCGCCCTTCGGCACGAAGCGGCCGAAGACCGCATCGTGATCGCAGCCGCCGCCGCCATTCGCGCGGCAGTCGAGGATCAGGCCGGGCACATCGCCGAGCTCTTGCAGCATCTGGTCGAGCTGTGCGGGCAACTCGCCGGGGACATCACGCAGATGGATGTAGCCCATGCCACCCGCCGTCTTGCCATAGCTTTGCCGGCCCACCGCCTGGAGATCCTTCGGGGGAAAGAGCGGACCGATGGGCACGAAATTCGGTCCGCCTTGGCGAACCAACTTGACCTCACTCTTCTTCTTTCCCTCCGCGAGCTTGAATGTGATCGGCGTGCCTTCCCAATCCGCCAGCCCGCTATGACAGGCATAGTACTTCGCCGCATGCCCGGTCGAATAGCCGCGTTCGTCGCAGAGCTTGGCCTTGGCCGCATCGAGGAACGCCATCGTCGGCTTGCCGTCGATCTCCAGCACTTGCATGCCCGCCTTCACGCCTTGGCTGGCCGCCGGGCCGAAGGCGGTCCGCACGAATGCCTTCTCGCCGACGATCACGAGATGAACCCGCGGCCCGGTGAAGCGGCGACCTTGCGAGTCGTCCGGATACTTCACCTTCAAATCGATCAGCGAGGCATGGCCGTCCTTCAATCGCGCGACCAAGCGGTTGCACAGGCGGAGATGATCCTCATCGCTGCGGACGTCCTTCACGGCCTGCGTGAACTCGGCGCTCACCGCCTGCCAGTCGATGCCCTTCGTTTCAAAGAAATGCCCTGCCTTCCTCGGCAGTTCTTCAAGGAGGAAGGCGACATCCTTGGCATAGACGTCGCCCTTTTCGCCCGCTCTAACAGAGGCCACTTGGGCGGCGAGGGCGGCCATGGCCACGCCCGCGAATCGTCGGAGTCCGGCGGTCATTGTGGCACGCTGACAGGCCGCCGGTGGGTTGGCGAGCGAGTTCAGCGTTGCACGATCACCGGCGTGCCGACCCGCACCGCATCGTAGAAGCGCTTGGCCTGGCGCTTGGGCAGGCGGATGCAGCCGCTCGATGCCGGATAGCCGGGAAGCCGGCCGGCATGCAAGCCGTAGGCACCGCTGAAGCGCAGGAAGTAGGGCATCGGCACGCCCTCGAACTTGGCACCCGGCGGCCGGCCGCCTTTGCGGACGTCGATGTTCTCCTTCACCACCTTGCCCTTGCAGACGTAGTTTCCGTAAAGCGACGAGCGATGGTCGGCATCCTTTTCGATCACCGAGAAGCGTCCCACCGGCGAGCGCTTGCCCTCGCGACCGGACGAAATCGGCGACACCGCGACGAGGTTACCCCGGTGATAGAGGCGGGCCTTTTGCTCGCCGAGGCTGACCACGATGCGGCGATGGCTGGAGCCGCCTTGGTCGGCGAGAGCTCCGAGCTCCGGAACGTGCATGCACTGGGCGAGGAGCAACGGGACGGCAAGAGCCGCCCCCCGGGCGAAACGGAACAGCAGGGACTTCATGGCTGGCGACGGCACACGTCGTGGCAAGCCAACGGCGGGTCGTCAATTCCCGGGAGAGATTCGTGCAAGCTGCACCCGGCCCTTGCGCAAATGGCGCTTTGTCACGATTCCAAGCATTCCGCGAATCTTGAGTGTGAGCGGCGGACGCTGCTGATTTTCAAAGCATAGCAGCTCCCGACGCCCCGCCTGCCGGTAACGGCACCGCCATTGCTCCCGAAGTAACAACGTCAACCCCACAAAAACCATGAAGACTACAACCCTCGTTATTGCCGGCGTGATGGCGCTTGCGAGCACCTCGTGCATGACGACCTATGATGCCTACGGAAGGCCGGTCCAATCGGTCGATCCGGGCGCGGCCGCCGCCGGTGCCGTCGCCGCAGGAGCCATTGGCTATGCGATCGGCCAGAACAATGACGACCGCCACTACTACTATGGTGGCGGCTACGGCTACCGCCGCCATCGCGGCCACTGGCACCATCATTGATGATGGGCCTTGGCGTTACCCCAGTTCAAACGACGTAACGCCAAAGACCCCGTCGAGCGGGATCCGTGGTGCTTCGCCCGTATACATCCGGGCGGTTTCAAACATCGCGGTCATCCCGCTTCGCTCGGCGAGGGCAAGCGCCGCCGGATTCACCTCGGGAACATCGAGGAAAACCGCGGCACCCAGCCCGCTGGTAAGCGCGGAAAACAGTGCGGAAGCAAGCTGCGGGTCATCCGCAAACAGCGGGCCGATCTTGTAGCCCGTGCGACATGGGCGAATCACTCCGTAGCCCTTGACCTGTCCGCCCTCGACCACCGCAAGCGAACGAGCCCCGGGCTGTCGCAGCCAGTGTTGCAGAAATACTGCGCGAGACGTGGGAAAAAACCGGCGGTCGTAGGCTTCTAACAAGTCGAAGGGCAGCGCCGAAGCCTCCACGATGCCGGCGATGGATTCGCTCTGACCTGCCGGCCTGCCCTCATATCGGATGTTGCGGTAGGCCAGCTTGAAGCCGGATTTCTGATAGTTCTCCTGTTGGGCAAGCACGCCATCGAGGCCGATGTTCCGGCCGGCAAGGTGCTCGAGGCCTGCCTGCCACAGTTGCAGCCCGTATCCCCTGCCCCGATGGCCGGGCTCGACGATGTAGAAGCCCATGAAGCCAAAATCGGCGCCATAGCGCACCGCGGACAAGGTCGCCACCGGCTCACCATCTAACAGACCCACCAGGAAGCCCTCGGGATCGGCGGCATGGAAGGCGTCCGCATCGTGAAGGCCGGGATTCCAGCCTTCGCGTGCGGCCCACTCGATGGCGAGATCCACTTCCGCGCGCGACATCGGCCGGATCTTGTAGGGCGCTTGGTTCATGGCGGGAGCACTATGCAGTCAAGGGCATCCGCTCAGTGAGGACCAGCCGGTTCGGAGACATTCTTCACCGGCAGCGACTATTCGAGGCGACCTTAACCGCTTGGAACTTGTCGAATTGGGTCTTCGGGCCGCGCTTGGCGCTTGCTGCCGGGTTTGTTAAACTCGACGCAAGTCAACCGTCAGCATGCAGCCGATGCCCGAGACCGCCGACAATGTGAAGGAGAACCGCAGTTCCCTCGGCTCCCGCGTCCAACTGGCATTTTTCACTGCACTGTTTTTCTACTGGCTCTACCAGCGCGTTGCCAGCGAACACACTCCAGCCGTCCAAGCGAACAAGTGGTTGCTGATATGCTCCGCGTTCATCGTTTTCCACCTCCGCGGCGCCTTCGGCTGGCCCCTCCGCACCCGACAAGCGCTGAAGATCCTGCACTGGACCGTCGGTGTGTTTCTAGTGGGGTATTTCATCCGGGCCGGGTGGTGAATAGGGCGGATCCGCGCGGCTACTCCAGCCCGGTCGCCACCGCTTCGAGCTTGTCGAAGTCGATCTTCGGCTCGGTCTTCCCGCTCGATGACCGGGTGAAGCGGCTGTCGAGTTTGACGGTCTCGGCAAAGAAGCCGCCATTGCGCATGAAGAACGCCTTGCCGGTCACGCCGCCGGCATAGTCGAGCCGGTAGCCGCGGCGGGCGATGTCGTCGCCGGTGAAGCGCGCTTCGGTGAGCGGGTGCCACTTCCCATCGGTATCGCGCGCCCACTGGTTGCCGTAATGAGCCTCGCGGTTTTGCCAGCCGTTGCGGTCCGCGAAGTTCTCCAGGAAGGAATGCGTGCCGGTGAGATGCGTGTTGGTTTTCGGCCGCTTGAAGCTGGCGATGAGCTGCCACTTGTTCGTCTCCGGGGCGAAGAACCAGGCGGTATAGACCGTGTGTCCCTTGCCGTCCGGCTTGGCGCGGTTGAGGAAGCGATACGTGGTGCCCGCCTTCCACGGGTAGCGCAGGAAGCTCTGCCCGCCGGACCCTTCGCCGCCGAATTCGCCGCCGTGCACGCCCTCGCCCTTGGCAAGCAGGCCGACCCGCTGGTCTTCCGGGATCTCGCGGGGATTGTTCGTGGAGAACGGACTCCATACCGAGAAGAGGACGCGGCGCTCGGTGGGGCTGTTGACCTGCATGCCGAAGTAACCTTCGCCAAAGCCATTCGCCATGAAGTACGAGCCGATCGGGTCCTTGCCCTCCGGCACGGTCACTTCGTTGTAGAACCACTCGACGGTTTTCTTCTCCGGCAGCTTGTAATTCAGGTGGACGGATGGCCCGCGGCGGCCCCAGTAGAAGCGGCCTTCCTCGTTGTCCTTCACAAAGGCCACGGCGAGGTCCCGGGTGCTGGAGGAAACCAGCAACTCGCCGGCCTCGGCGAAGACGGGCCCCTCCTTCTTCACCCCCTGCAAGTCCACGCGGACATAGCCGGCCGCCTTCACCTTGATCGTTCCCAGCGCGAAGTCGCCACTTCCCTTGAGCGCCACGTGGAAAGTCTTGCCCGCCGCGGTGGCCCGGACCTTCGACTCGCCCTGCGGGACAGTGGCCTTCAGCGCGAGGTTCAGCTCGGCCGGGCGATCGACGCGGAAGTAGATCGACCTCACCGTCTCCGGGCGGTCCCAACCTTGGCCGCCCTCGCCGCTGGTGACGTAAGCGTTTCCGCCGAGCGGCACTGTCCAACTCGCCGCAGCCTTTTCCGCCGCATGGACGGGCAGAACGGCGAGGCCGGCGACGAGGAGCCAAGAACGAAGCGGGGCAAGCGAAAGCATGCCCCACAAGACGCCAGAAGAGTCACTTTATTTCAAAAAAGATCGCATAACCGGGCTTTTACGGCAGTTCGTTCGCTTGGTAGTAAAGCGATTTTCCCTCCAAGGCCTTACCATCGACCGACCTCAGGCCGGAGAGATCGAAGCGATGGATGGCCCCGGCCTTCGGGGTGGTGGTCAGCAGCCATTGGCGGCCGTCGCCGGTTTTCTCGCGCTTGGTGATTTCCACCGTGGCCTCATCGACCTTCGGCGAGCCGTATTCCTCGTGATAGCGATAGCTGAAGCGATTGAGGCGGATCGAGTTCACCGACGGAAGCGGTTGGCTGAACGAGATCCGGAAGGCGTGACCGTCCGGCGTCTTCTCCAGCTTCATCCCCGTGACGGTGAAGACCTCATCGAGTCCCGTGGGCGTGATCTTCACGAGTCCCTCGGCACCGGCCCACGAGAGGTGGGTCTTGCCCACCCACAGCGTGCCGTCCTTGCCGAAGGCAATGCGGTGATTGCCATTGCCGAGGCCGGTGTCGTCGAAGATGGGAACCAGCGAGCCCTGCGCGAAGCGGTCCGGCAAAAAGCGCACCATGCGGTTCTGGTTCATCTCGCCGATCAGCACCTGCCCGGCATAGGGTCCCCAGCTCGCGGGAAAGACCACCGGCTGGGTCGGCGAGTTCGCCAGCTCGCCTTGCGGAAAGCGGGCGCTCTCCTTCACTCGCATCGCTTCCAATTTCGCCAGCGGCAGCTTGCGCGGGTCGCCTTGATCCCAGCCGTCCTGCCAGACCAGTGATGCCGGATGGCCGTGGAAGCCGCCTGGCGTCACGATGTGCAGCGGCGAGGTGCCGCGCCAGTCGCCTTGGTTATCCGTGACCAGCACGCGGCCGTCCGCATCCACGCCGATGCCATCCGGCGAGCGGAAGCCGCAGGCGTAGGGCGTCATCGTCTTGCCATCGGGGGAAAGCTTGAGCACCCAGCCGCGCCACGGGACGCGCGAGTACATGCGGCCGGCCTTGGCGGCGCGCTTGCCCCACTGGACGTCGTGGATCATTTGCTTGAAGTCGAGATCACCGGGCTCCGACCACTGGCCGCGGATCTCCTCGCGCACGCCGGCACCATTCGATGCAACATTGAGCGCGATGTAGAGCGAGCCATCCGGTCCCTTGGCCGGGCCGAAGGCGAACTCGTGGTAGTTTCCTGTTAGACCGAAGCCGTCGAAGACCGTCTCATAGTCGTCCGCCTTGCCGTCGCCATCGATATCCTTGAGCCGCGTCAATTCCGCGCGCTGCATGACCAGCCATGAAGACGCCGACTCGGCGATTACTCCGAGCGGTTCCTGCAAGCCCTCGGCGAACTTGCTCCACGTCCTTGCCGCGGGATCGAAGGTCATCGCCTCGCCGCGATGAAACACCACCGCGACCTTGCCATCCGGCAACACGTCCACGCCGCCGACCTGGGGG
This sequence comes from uncultured Verrucomicrobiaceae bacterium, assembly GCA_966696705.1. Lineage (GTDB taxonomy): Bacteria > Verrucomicrobiota > Verrucomicrobiia > Verrucomicrobiales > Akkermansiaceae > Haloferula. Next base: position 26,091 of record CBKZPU010000036.1, read on the forward strand.
TCCACGCCCGGAGGATTCGGCATGCGTTCGATCGTGAACGTCGCCGCCGTGGCGGTGCCGAGCAGCGCGAAGTACGAGAGATGCCGTATCATTTCCAGCGGAAGGTGAGGGTGAAGGATGTGGCCGAGGCTGGAATGTCGCTGCCGCCGGTGGAGGACGTGACGGAGACCTTCTCCGCAGCGACCGACATCGCCTTGCCGGCATCGAGTTCGAACTGGCGCTCGATGCCCGTGCCATCGGACAAGGGCTTGATCGTTTCCTTCCACGTCGCGCCACCGCGCTGGTAGCGGAACGAAGGCAGGCCGTCCTTGCCCACGCGGTAGCCGAGGAACTTCGGTGGCAGCTCTTCGCCGGCGAGCGGCCACGTCAGCGGGAAGCGCGCTTCACGATACACCACCTCGCCCCCGAGCTTCGCCTGCGAGCTGCCATTGCCTTTCCAATAAGGCCAGCCGTCGATGAAGCCCCCTTTCCACACGTAGCGCAGCCGGCATTCACTGGCATCGAAGCAGAACGACAGATCGCCGGGCAGCGCCACCGCGATCGCCGCGGGCGAGGCATCCGGCAAGAAGATCCGCTGCACCTGCGGCCGGCGGACTTGGGCGGCCGGCACGCCGAAGGGATCGTTGTCGGATTTCTTCTGCTCCTTCTTCCCCGCCGACTCACCCATGATGTATTTGTGCAGCTCGCGCAGCACCGGCTCGCCGAGGTGGGCCATCGAGGGCATCTCGATCGCGCCCTCGCGCTTGTGCTGCGGCGCGATGCACCATTTCACAAAGCCGTCCGGATCGTCACGATAGATGCCGGCGATCTCGACCAGCGACGGACCGACGATCATCTGGTCCACCGCGTGGCAAGCGGCACAGTTCATTTGGAAGACCTGCGCCGGTGGATCGGCCGCCGGCAGCGCCGCGGTGGCGAGGAGAAGGACGGACAGCGGTTTCATGCGAGTGCGCCTGAGTCTTGCGGGGTTGCGTGGTCACGCAAGGCTACGTGACATGAAATTACATCCCTCGCCCGGACCGCAAACCTTCTGCTGTGAGCAAGCGAAACCACTGGAAGATCCCGCGCGCCGTCGCCATCCCTCTTCGGAGGGATTTCTGACTTCACGGGCCGTTGCCTATTCCGCCGAGGCGTCGTCGGCCGGCTCGGCGAGCACCCGCTCCACCTCCACCCGGGCCGAGGGCGCCATCCGCTCCAGAACCCGTGCGAGTCCCTCACCGCTGTTCTCTTCCGCCAACTCCTCGGCAAAGGCCTTCAGCTCGCGAGGATCGAAAATATCATCCCGCAGCGCCAATCTCTCCACCAGCGCGGCGAGCGCCGGGCCACGCAAATCACTCGTCAGCCCTGACAGCAGCTCGCTCCGTTCCTCCCATCCTGGCAAGTAGGCCAGATGCTCGCCGAGCAGACCGGCCGCGCGCTCCTTCCCCGCGTCGAGCATGGAAGCGAGCGCGCAGGCCTCTTTCCAACGCGACATCGCGAGATCGGTCTCGATCACCCCGATGCCGAAATGGTCACGCGCCGGACCATCGGGAAGATCCGCCAATCGTCCCGCAAACCCGGGGTCCACTGCCGAGCCTCGACGCCCCACCGTCGCGAACAACTCCGGCGGCATGCCGGGTTCCGCAGCCAAGATTTCGAAGGCTTTCCGCGGGTCGATCCTTTCCACGAGAAGCTTCAGGGCCTTCCGCGATCCGTGATCACGGGCGTATTGGACGACCAGCCCGGGATGGGCCCCCGCGATCTCGCGGAGGCAATCGTCCCATTCACTGGGAAGCGCGCGCCCCTCGAAGAACCGCAGGAGGTGCTGCGGATCCGCACTCGCCCATTGCTTGAGCAAGGTCCCCCGGGCGTCGTGGCGTTGGGGCGATGTCAGTTCGTCTTCGGCCAACACACGCCATGCCTCGGCAAACGCGTCGCCCGCCGCGGGAGGCGAATCCGGCACCGGCGACAACCGCGGCGCGGGCCCCGTGGCTGCTTCCGGAGAAGGCGCTTCCCGCTCATCGAGCAGCATCGCCATCAAGAACCCCGCGAGCACCGCGAGAAGGAGGCTGCCAAGGCGCTTCATCGGGAACCCTCCTTGCCGAGTGCCGCTTCGATCGCCCTCCTCATGGGATGACCCTTGGGCAGCGCGTCCAGCGCTTCCGCCGCGCGTTCCGGAGCAAGCGAGTTCCAGGCCACGAAGTCTGCGACAGGATCCGCCCTTCCCGGGCTTGCGGTTTTATCAAGATCGCCCTTGGCCGCGGGCAACAGCGCCGCGGTCATGAGCACCCGGTCGAGACACCATTCATCGTCCTCGACCTCCCGCTGCACCTCGCTGCCCAGCGTCTCCACGACGGCCGGCGCGATCTTGCCCCGCGCATAGCCGAGCGCACCCACGGGATCGATGCCCGCGCTGACCTCGAAGATGACCCCGGCAAACTCCGCCGGATAGTGCTGTGCCCCGGAAAGCCGTGGGGCGAGGCGACGCGCAAGTCCCTCCACATCGATGCGTCCATCGGCGAGTTGTTCGCGCAGATCCGGCCCATTCCTGAGCAGCTCGGCGACCCTCCAAGAGATATTCCGGCGAGCCTCGTCTCCTGCCAAGCCGGGCGGCAATGGCTTGGACGCATCGGGCAAGTTCGACATGATATCGGAAGGCGAGTCCGACCTTTTGATCTCGCTCAAGACCCTCTCCGCCAACCCTTCCGGGAGCGTGTCCAACGGAGCATCACGCATCGCCGTGACCAGCGTCTCCGTCCAGATCGGCCGGGCCCCATCGCGGAACCAATCCAGCTTTTCCAGGAATGCCAGGCGCAACTCCTCGGGCCACTCGTCGAAGATGATCCCGACCGCTGCCGGACCATCATCGCAAATCCAAGTCCGCAAGTAAGAGTTGAGGAAGCTGTCACGCAGCTCGGGGTCTCCGGCTTGATCCCACACGCGCGCCAAGCCTTCGAGATCACCGGCGGGACCCAGCCGCGTCGCGAGATTGTGCAGGGCGGACCTGCGGAGTTGCTCGGGAAGTTCCTCGCGAGCAACCCAGCGCTCCAGCGTCGCGGCTTGCACGCCGGCCAGCACTCCGGGAGAGCTGAACGCATCGAGCAGCGCTGCACGACTGCCGAGTTCGGCAAGGGCCCGCTCCTCATCTTGCTGGACCAATGCCAGCATCATGGCCGCGGCCTCCTCCTCATTGCCGCCGGTGAAAAGGAATTCCTCGATCTTCTCCAGCAGCCGCTTGTCCTTCGCGAACTTGCCCGCGGCGGCAACCAGCACCATCGCATCGGCCTGCCGCGCGGCGATCGTTTCGTCACGCTTGGCCAAGGCCTCCTCCGCCATCTGCCGCGGGGTGCGGGGAATCCACGGCGTGACCCCGCGCTTGTCGCCATGAGCGTCCACCGCCACCCCGGCGAGATCCCGGCCACGGAGTTGCACTTCGACGCTTCGCTCGCGGCCGGTCGCCAAGGCCGCCTGCTCCTGGCCGGACCGCGCGCCACGAGGCGGCTGCGTGCCAAACCAGAGCGCCACGCCTGCCCCACCGGCCAAGCCGTGGACGGCAATCGAACGCCAGATATCGGCCAAGGCCATCCCCTCCACCATCGGCCGGATGCCGCCGTGATGCAATCCTGCGGTTGCCCGCGTTTCAGGCGTTGCCGAGATCGACGTGCGGGAAGTGCTCCTTGAGGCACTTGTCGCAGATGCCGTGGCTGAATTTCGCCTCGCTGTGGCGCTGGATGTAGGCCTCGAGCTGGTGCCAATTCCCGTCCTCGTCGCGGATGTCCTTGCAGTAGCTGCAGGTCGGCAGGAAGCCGCGCAGCACCTTCACCTCCTTCATCGCTTGTTGGAGCGACTCGATGAGCTGCACGTTCTCGCGCTCCACCTCCTTGCGCCGCTCGATTTCCCGCTGGGCCAGGCTCAGCTCCAGCCGCACGCGGGTGACCTCCTTGAGAATGGCGAGCACCGGGCGGTTCTCGATCTCCATGCCGTTCTTGCCGCTCTGCCACGCCAGATACCAGTAGAGGAAGGGAAAGGCGAAGATGCCGATGACGAAGCGGCTGAGGAAGGTGCCGCTCATGATCTTGAGATAGTCCGGCGTCCCGGCGAAGGCCCCGGTGGCGAAGAGGATCACATCCAGCCACAGCACGCCGAGCAAGGTCAGGAAGGCGCGCAACCACAGCCGCACGTTCAGCTTCGGCTGACCGAGGAATTCCCAGGCGATCGCCAGGAAAACCAGATCGGCGAAGGCGGCCAGCACCGAGGCCGTGTAGATGCGCAGGCTCTGCGGCGGGAAATAGTTCACCGCTTCCGGCACTGAAATCCGCAGCTGCCAGTGCAGCACCAGCGTCACGACCGGCACCATGATCGACACGCCGATGATCGTGGAGATCGCGATCCGCGTGGCCCGCGGGCCGTCGAAGACATAGACGACGAACACGCCTAACAGGAGCGCGGTGTAGAACACGGTGGAGCCCACCATGAATGACACGCCGGGGATATTCACCCGCACGCCGGCATCGGTCACCCACACCATGACCGCGGTCAGGCTGCCGATCAGCGCGTAGAAATGGGCGAGCCCGAGCCGGCCGCGCAGCGAGTGCGCCCACAGGACGAGGAAGTACACGGCGATCGCTTCGGCGATCAGGATCAGCAGTTCGTTCGTCATGCCAACAGCAGGGCGCGGCGTTGATGTGTCTTCGCACCGGATGGAAAGCAACCGGTTTGCCATCGCGGAGACAAATCATTGCCTTCCGCAACGGACTCGACTCAGTCGTCGCGCCGGCGGCCGAAGCCACCCCCGAAACCGCCCCCGCCCGGCCCGCGGCGGCCGAAGCCGCGCCGGTCTCCTCGGTCGGGGTTTCCCATCCGCTCCGCCAGGTTCTGGATCATCGCCTGCTGCTCGGCGGCATCGAGCGCGCCGTCGCCATTGGTGTCGGCCCGGGTGAAGCCGCGTTGCATCGGGCCGGAAAGCTCGTTCTGGGTGAGCAGCCCGTCGCCGTTCGCGTCGCGCTCTTTCATGCGGGTGGTCATTTGGCCGGTGACGCGGGCGATCCGCTGCTGGCGCTGTGCGGCGCGCTGGGCCTCGCGTTCCTCGGGAGAAAGGGCGGGTGGCGCGGAGGGCGGAGTGGCTGGCGCGGCGGGCGGCGATGACTGCCGGGTCACCGGAGGGGCTTCTGGCACGGGTGCCGGAGCGCCGGGAGACCCGGGCTTCGGGGTCGGCGCGGGCCGGTCGGGCGTGAAGCGCTTGGTGGACGACGGCGGCTTCGGCGGGGCGGCCACCGGTGCCTGTTTCTCGTCGCACGCGGCCAGCAGCACCGCGGCAACGACCATCCATGGGAGCGTCGTTTTCATCGTGACCAATGGGCGGCCCCGGGGGAAACCAAGCGCTGCAACCGGCCGCGGGGCGGAAAGTTGCGGGCCAGGGCACCCTACGTGTCCATACGGATGCGCGGGATTTCCGGCTCGACCCGGGGCACAAACCGTGCTTTCTACCCGCGTCCCCAGCACTCCCCCATGGAGCGCGGCACTGATCCAACCCGGTCAGGACCGCCCGCGACTGCCCCATGTGATGAGTTCTTCTAACAGAGAGACCTGGAACCAATCCACGGCCTCCGGAGTGCGGCGATCCACCCGACTTCCGGCCCTTGTCGTGACCTGCATGGGCGCCGCCTTGGCGCTCGTCTCCGGCGGCGTGGCCTCGGCCAAGGACTACAACGTCACGAACCAGAGCGGCTTCAACGCCCTGAATTCGGCCAATCTCGAGCCCGGCGACCGGATCTTCCTCGCCGGCGGCATGACCTTCACCGGCACGCTCAATCTCGGCTCGCAGGACACCGGCACCGACGCGCTGGGCAACCTGATCGCCCCGATCGTCATCACCAGTTCCGGCCCGGATCGCGCCACCATCGCCGCCGGCGACGGCTGCGCGATCAATGGCTACAACATCGGCGGGATCGAGATCAGCAACCTCACCCTGGTGGGGTCCGGGGTCGCCACGAACGGTGCCACGACCAATACCAAGAGCGGCATTTCCTTTTACAACGATGCGCCGGGAAACCTGAAGTTCCGACACCTCCGGATCGACAACGTGGAGGTCAGCGGCTTCGGCAGCCGCGGCATTTCGATCGGCGGCTACAATGGCAGCGCGGGCTTTGACGACGTGCGCATCACCAACGCGCACGTCCACGACAACCTGCACGCGGGCATCGAGACCTACGGCTATCCGGGGGTCACCAATGCGTTGACCAACGTCACGGTGGCGTATTGCGAGGCCCACCATCAGCCGGGCAAGCCCGCCAGCGCGGGAAACACCGGCAGCGGCATCGTGCTCGCGGGCGTCACCGGCGGCGTGGTCGAGCATTGCCTGGCCCACAACAACGGCGTGAACAACACGACCACCGAAGGGCCCGTCGGCATCTGGGCCTACCACTCGAGCAACATCGTCCTCCAGCACAATGAGTCCCACAGCAACCGGACCCAAGGCGGCGATGGCGGCGGCTTCGACCTGGACATCGGCGCCACCAACTCGGTGATGCAGTACAACTACAGCCACGATAACGATGGCGCCGGCTTTCTGGTCTATGGCACCGCCGGCAGCAATGCCAGCACCGGCCACGTGGTGCGCTACAATGTTTCCCAGAATGATGGCCGCGATTCCTCCTCCGGCGCGGCCAGCGGCATCAACCTGATCGGCAACATCCGCGACATCGCCACCTATGGGAACACGGTGCTGATGTCGGCGCCATCCGGCAGCACCTCGATCCCCGCGATCAAGGTGGTGGCCACCGCCCAGAATCCGGACCGGATCACCGTCGCCAACAACATCTTCGTCACCACCGGCGGCACCCGTCTGGTGAACCTCTCCACGACCGGCGCCGTGACCTTCGCGGGCAACAACTATTGGTCGAGCGGCAGCGGCTTCGTGATCCGCGACGGCAGCACGAACTACAGCTCGCTCTCCGCCTGGCGCACGGCCAAGGGACAAGAGAAGCTCGGCGGGGTAGCCACCGGCCGCAGCGTCGATCCCTTGTTCCAGGTGCCACCGCAGTTCGTCCAGACCACCTCCGGCAGCTCGCCCTTGGGACTGGTCGCGTTCAAGCTGCAATCGTCTTCCCCGCTGGTGGACGCCGGGCTCGATTTGAAAGCGAAGTTCGGCATCGATGCCGGCCCGAACGACTTCTTCGGAGCGCGGATCACCCAAGGGAGCGGCCACGAGATCGGCGCGCATGAGTTCGCCGTGGAGGCACCGGTCATCGCCGGATTCAACTTCAGCTTCGACAATGGCACCGCGACCCTGCGCTACCAATCGGAGATCGGCACGTCCTTCCTCGTGCGGCGCTCGTCCGATCTGCGCATCTGGACCGACCTGCCGGCCACCGCGACCGGCGATGGCAGCGTGACGGAATACACCGACACGCCACCGGCCGGCGGGAAGTGGTTCTATGTGCTGGTGAGGGAGTAGGCCGGCCAACGCATTGTTGCGGCGGCATCCCTTGTAGCGGCGGTCTATGACCGTCGCACTCTCGCGGCAACAAGCCGCATCGTGAGATTC